>JABDPN010000331.1 GCA_013042715.1 Flavobacteriaceae bacterium
AGGTAAAATAATCACTTCATCTAGTTTGTTTACTTGCTCTATTAAAAATACTGTCATGGATTTTGCTAATAAAATCTCTTTGGTTATTGTAATTAAAAACGTTTCAAATTGTAGAGCTGAGATTTCGACTTTATCATTTAGAGCTACTGATATACTAAACCTACCTTCTTTATTCGTTATTGTACCTTTATTTGAAGATAAATTAATAACGGTTACGCCTTCAAGGTCTGGATAATCTGCAATTATTTGTCCTTCTACCTTAACTCTATCAATCTCTTGAGCAATTGCACCTGGAATAACAAATAAAAAAGAAAATAGTAAAATGTAAAATGTTTTCATATTATAAAGGAACAAATTAGTTTTTAAGATTAAAACTAATTATAAATTAAACTTTTGTTAAAAACCTTTTTAACTAAATTTACAAAACCAAATAACTGCGTTAAAATTGACTGAAAATAACTAAAGAAATGAAAAAACTAATTATTGCGAGCACATCTACTGTTCATGGTAGTGGTTACTTAGAGTATATTCTTGAAGAATTAAAAATTCATTTTAAAAATTGTAAAGAGATACTATTTATACCATATGCGAGACCAAGTGGCATGAGTCACCAAGATTATACAGAAGTTGCCCAAAAAGCCTTAAAAAAAATTGATAAAAAAGTTATTGGAATCCATACATTTAAAAACCCAATTGATGCAATAAAACAAGCTCAAGGAATTTTTGTTGGAGGTGGAAACACTTTTGTACTAGTAACTCAACTTTATAAAAACAACATAATTGAAGCAGTTCAAGATGCTGTAAAAAATGGGACACCATATTTCGGCACAAGTGCTGGAAGCAATATTTGTGGTTTAACAATGAGTACGACTAACGATATGCCAATTATGTATCCACCCAGTTTTAAAACATTTGGTTTTATTCCTTTTAACATAAATCCTCACTATCTGGATCCAGACCCAAATAGTAAACACATGGGTGAAACTAGAGAAACTAGAATTAAAGAATTTCATGCTTTTAACACTTTACCTGTATTAGGAATAAGGGAGGGAAGTTATATTGAAGTCCAAGGTAAAACTATAACACTTAAAGGTGATTTAAAAGCCAGAATATTTGAACACAACAAAGAACCTTATGAAATAGAAACTGAATCTAATCTAGGCTTTTTAAAATAAAAAAGCTTCAATATTTATTGAAGCTTTTTGAGCGGGAGACCGGGTTCGAACCGGCGACATTCAGCTTGGAAGGCTGACGCTCTACCAACTGAGCTACTCCCGCAAGTACTTAACAAATATAAAAATTATCCATATTATAAAAAACATTTTTAATGTATTAAAGCATGACATTAATTGCTAAATCAAAACGTTTATATTTAAGAGAGTTAAACATAAATGATGCTGAAAATTTTTATAAATTAAACCTTGATCCTGAAGTTTTAAAATACACAGGAGATAAACCATTTATTAATATTGAAGAAGCTAATAACTTCCTTAAAGAATATGTAAATCAGTATAAAAAATACAAAATGGGACGTTGGGCAATTTGTTTAAACGACACCAACAAAATGATAGGTTGGTGTGGATTAAAATATCATCCTAAACAAAAATATGTTGATATTGGTTTTAGATTATTCAAAAAACACTGGAATAAAGGTTATGCTACAGAGGCATCTCTATTAGCATTAGATTATGGATTTAATACATTAGAAAATAATAAAATTGTTGCTCATGTATATAATGAAAATGTAGCTTCCCAAAAAGTTGTTTTAAAAACAGGAATGACATTTTCCAAAAATATTAATTACGATAAGAAACTAGCGAAACTTTTTTCAATTTCAAAAACTGAATACTTAAAAAAGTGATATCATATATATTTTTATGCCTATTACATAAAAATATAATTCATCACAAAAAGTAACTCAGTAGTTTTGTAAATTTATGTCACTTAAAACATTATCCATGAGAAGAGGTAGTTTAAAAACAAGATTATTAATAGGATTAGCTATTGCAGCATTTTTTGCAATTAGATATTGTAATCAACGAGAAGTCAATCAATATACAGGAAGAATGCAAGCAATAAGCATTACTACTGAACAAGAAATTGCTATTGGTTTACAGAGTGCGCCACAAATGGCTCAACAACATGGTGGATTATATCCTAATAATCAATACCAAGCATTTGTAGATCAAGTAGGTAACAAACTCGTTAAAAGTAGTTTAGCTGCAGAAACACCCTATAAGTACGAATTTCATTTACTTGCAGACCGTAAAACCATAAATGCATTCGCCTTACCAGGAGGACAAATTTTTATAACTTATGCATTATTTTCTCAATTAGAAAACGAAGATCAACTAGCTGGAGTCCTTGGACACGAAATTGGTCATATACTAGGTCGACATTCTGCAGAACGTATTGCCGAAACAGAGTTCTGGCAAGGTATGGCAACTGCAGGAAGTGTTAGTGCAGATGTTGGTGGAATAGTACAACAATATGCTCAAGGTAAACTTTTAATAAATGGAAGAGGAGACGAATTAGAAAGCGATGAACTAGGTGTCATGTTTATGATAGATGCTGGTTACAATCCAGAAGAAATGATTGGTGTAATGGAAATACTTAAAAAAGCTGCCGGTCCAAACAGAGTTCCTGAGTTTCAAAGCACACACCCAGACCCAGAAAATCGCATTGAAAAAATACGAGAAGCTATAAAGGAATACAGAGGATTTTAGCGAAATCGATATAGCATAATCTTATGAAATCCTCTACTCTAGCAGGATTTTGTTTTTTATCTTTGTATATAATTATTAGACATCATGAACAAGAAAACAATCTTAATGATTTTAGATGGTTGGGGAACATCTCCAGACCCAAAAGTGTCTGCAATTGATAATGCAAATACACCTTTTATAGATTCACTTTATAAAAACTATCCATTTGCAAGTTTAAGAACTGATGGATTAAATGTTGGGCTTCCTGAAGGACAAATGGGAAATAGTGAAGTCGGCCATATGAATTTAGGTGCTGGTAGAATTGTTTATCAAGATTTAGTTAAAATTAATCTTGCAGTTAAAGACAAAACATTAGGTAAAGAACAAGTTCTTGTTGATGCTTTTAAATATGCAGATGAGAACAATAAATCAGTTCACTTTTTAGGACTGGTTAGTGATGGTGGCGTGCATTCACATATCAATCATTTATTTGGATTAGTAGATGCTGCAAACGAAAATGGAGTGAAAAATTCTTATGTCCATGCATTTACAGATGGACGTGATGTAGATCCAAAATCTGGTTATGGATTTATTTCAGATGTTGAAGATTACTTAAAAAACACCAACACAAAACTAGCTTCTGTAATTGGTAGATATTATGCCATGGATAGAGATAAACGTTGGGAACGTGTTAAACTAGCTTATGATGCAGTTGTTAGTGGAATTGGAGAGCAAACAACAGATGTTCTTGAAACAATTGATAAGAGTTATAAAGAAAATATTACAGACGAATTCTTAAAACCAATTATAAAAGTTGAAAAGGATAACCAACCAGTTGGAACGATTAAGGAAGACGATGTTATTGTATTTTTTAATTTCAGAACTGACAGAGGTCGTCAATTAACGGAAGTCTTATCTCAAAAAGATTTTCATGAATACAACATGCATAAGTTACAATTACACTATGTGACCTTAACTATGTACGATGAAACGTTTTCAGGAATAAACGTAGTTTTCAACAAAGAAAATCTTACAAATACTTTAGGTGAAGTCCTTGAAAAAGCTGGCAAAAAACAAATACGAATAGCTGAAACTGAAAAATACCCACATGTTACTTTCTTTTTCTCAGGTGGTCGAGAAGAACCATTTGAAGGAGAGACAAGAATTTTAAGAAACTCTCCAAAAGTTGCTACTTACGATTTAAAACCAGAAATGAGTGCTTACGAATTAAGAGATGCTCTTATTCCTGAACTCGAAAAAGGAGAAACAGATTTTGTGTGCTTGAACTTTGCAAATGGTGATATGGTAGGACACACAGGAGTTATGGAAGCCGCAATAAAAGCCTGTGAAGCTGTAGATGAATGTGTTAAAGATGTAGTAACAACTGCTTTAAAAAATGATTATACAACTCTTCTAATTGCAGACCATGGGAACTGTGAGACCATGATTAATCCTGATGGAACGCCACATACAGCACATACAACTAATCCTGTTCCAATTATTCTAATCGATAAGGGTTTAAAAAACATTAAAGATGGTATTCTAGGAGACCTTGCTCCTACAATTTTAAAATTACTTGATATTGAACAACCTGCTGCGATGTCTCAAAATTCATTAATTTAGCATCATGAAAACAACAATATTTAAAGTTTTAGCTCTAGTAGTTTTACTAACAGCATGTAAAAGTGAAGTAAAATATAACTTAAGTGAGCCTTACGAGGATACCGTAATTTTAGTAGGTCCTGCAAATTTAGAAGGGTTTCAACAAGAACCTTTTTCAGAATGGTATAACCAAAACTATTCAGATTATAATGTTAATGATTCTTTAGCTTCATTAGTAAAAAGCAATCTTAAGTCTGTAAAAATCAAAGCCTTTTTAGGAACTTGGTGTGAAGATAGTCAAAGAGAAACACCAAACTTTATTAAAATTTTAAAGCATATTGATTTCAATTCCAAAGACCTTGAAATAGTTGCTGTAAACAGAGAGAAAAAAACTCCACAAGGTTTAGAAAACAATCTTAATATCATTAATGTTCCAACATTTATTTTCTATAAAAATGGTGAAGAAATTAATAGAATAGTAGAGTATCCTCTAGAATCACTAGAACAAGACATGCTTAAGATTTTAACTAATCAAAACTATGAACATGCATATTTTGGTTTTGAAGAAACTGAATAACTTTAGTTTTTTATTACCTTAGTCAAAATCAATATTCGTTAATGAATCCATTTAAACAACTTACTATTGCTGTAGATTTTGATGGTACCATTGTTGAGGATGCATTCCCAAACATTGGTAAACCTAGACTATTTGCTTTTGAAACTTTAAAAGCTTTAAAAGATGATGGCCATAAAATTATTCTTTGGACCTATCGTTATGGTAAAAGTCTAGAAGAAGCAGTAGAATTTTGTAGAAAAAATGGATTTGAGTTTTATGCTGTAAATAATAGTTATCCAGATGAAGGCTTTGATAATACGAAAAGCAGAAAAATACTTGCTGATTACTATATAGATGACAGAAATATTGGTGGTGTATTAGGTTGGGGAGAAGTTTATCAATTACTTTCCAATGAAAAAACGAAACCCTTACCAAAACGTAAAAAGGGATTCTTTAGATTTTAAAATAAAACTCGATATTGAATATCGAGTTTTTTATTTAATTTATATCAATTCAAAATATTGCCTTTCAATAGTTTCTCTATGATCTGGATGTGCAATATTTGTAAGTGCTTTTACGCGTTGCTTAATAGTTTTCCCATATAGTTCTGCAACACCATACTCAGTAATTACATAATGTACATGAGCTCTTGTAGTTACAACACCAGCTCCAGGTCTTAATGTTGGCACAATCCTACTTATGCCTTTACTTGTTGCAGAAGGTAGAGCAATAATCGCTTTTCCACCTTCACTTAATGTTGCTCCTCTAATAAAGTCTATTTGTCCTCCAACACCAGAATACAATTTAGAACCCATTGAATCGGCACATACTTGTCCAGTTACATCTACTTCAATTGCAGAATTAATAGCAACCATTTTACTATTCTGTCTAATATTTGCAACATCATTTACATAATCACAAGAACGCATCTCTATAAATGGATTATCGTCTACATAATCATAAAGCCTCTGGCTTCCCATCATAAAGGTTGTTAAAGCACGTCCAGGATTTACTGCTTTATAGTTACCATTAATAACATCTTTTAAAATTAGATCAATAACACCATCAGAGAACATTTCGGTATGTAATCCAAGATCTTTATGGTTTCCTAATCTATCTAAAACAGCATTTGGTATTGCTCCTACCCCTAATTGCAGTGTACTTCTATCCTCAATAAGTTCAGCAATGTAATCACTAATCTTATTTTCGACTTCTGTTGGTTCTCTAAATTGAACCGTTGGTATTTCTTCATTAACTTCAACAAAAACATCAATTTCTGAGTAATGAATAATACCATCTCCATGAGTACGAGGCATATTTGGGTTAACTTGTGCTATAACAGTATCCGCATTATCGATTGCTGCTAATACTGCACAAATTGTTGTACCTAAAGAGCAATAACCATGTTTATCTGGAACAGAAACATGAATCATTGCAACATTTAAATCAACAAAATTTCTTTTAAACAAAATAGGTAATTCACTTAAAAACACTGGAGTGTAAGAACCGTTTCCAGCTGCTAATGTATGTCTGACATTTTTACCAATAAAGAATGAGTTTACATGAAAGCTATCTTTATACTTAGGATCTGCATAAGGTGCATCACCTTCTACGTGTAAATGACAGACTTCCACATTTCTTAACTCTTCATGCCTTTCGGTCATGGCTTTCATTAAAATATTTGGAGCTGCACATGCTGCTTGTAGATATACACGATCATTAGATTTAATTAATTTTACTGCTTCTTGAGCGCTAACTGCTTTATACATAACGTTGAAATTTGGACTTCAAAATTATCAATTTAAGTATTCATAAAAGATGTCAAATGTCAGTTATTGTAAAATTTTATACATTATTATTTTAAGTATCTTTGCAGCGATATTTTTTAGAATTATGATTATACCAAAAACACCTGAACAAATAGAA
>JABDPN010000019.1 GCA_013042715.1 Flavobacteriaceae bacterium
TATTATATTGGTAAAGATTTTTCTGGTTGGTGTGGAAAAACAATTACCGCTTTAGTTATTGGAACAGCAATTGGTGTTAGCGTAAGTTTTCTAGATCCTGCAACTCAAAACGATAATCTATGGTTTGTCTTTTTCTGCGGTATGATAAGTGTTTCTGGAATGACACTTCCCGGTTTTTCTGGATCTTTTATCCTCATTTTACTTGGTAATTATGTTCTATTACTTGTAGATTCTGTTAATGCACTTTACGATACTATTTTCGATATGATTTCTGGTGACTTTACTTTTATTGAAAATGTATACAGAATACAGATGCTAAAAGTATTAGCTGTATTTACAGTTGGTTCTCTAGCTGGATTAATTACTTTTTCGCATATATTGAATTATGTTCTACATCATTTTAGAAACATCACTTTGTCTATTTTAATGGGCTTTATTATTGGTTCTTTAGGTGTAGTTTGGCCATGGAAAAAAACTATTTTTAAAACTACAGAAAATGGTGATTTTTTATTAGATACCAGAGGTGAAAAGGTAATAGAAAACTATAATAGATATATTCCAGAATTAAATCAAGATACACTATATGCCATTGGTTTTATTTTTATTGGTATTCTTATTGTTTTATGGCTGGAATGGTATGGACAAAAAACTAGAAAGATAAATGGCTGATTTTGGGCTTTTAGGTAAAAATATAGCTTACTCATTTTCACGTTCTTATTTTTCAAAAAAATTTGAATCTGAAAACCTACTTCATACTTACGTAAATTTCGATTTAGAAACCATTGACTTATTCCCTGAAACAATAAAAGGAAACCCAAATTTACGAGGTCTAAACGTAACGATTCCTTATAAAGAATCTGTTATTCCATATTTAAATAAACTAAACAAAAAAGTAAAAGAAATTGGAGCTGTTAATACAATAAAGTTTACTAAGAAAGGTAAATTAGTAGGTTATAATACAGATTATTACGGTTTTAAGAATGCCTTAAAACCGTATTTAAGACAAAAAGATTACAAAGCATTAATTTTAGGAACTGGTGGAGCTTCAAAAGCAGTCGCTTATGCTTTAAAAAAACTAAATATTCCATATCAATTTGTATCAAGAAAAGCAAAAAATAGTAATCACCTAACTTATTCAACATTAGATAAGAACATTTTAGAATCATATCAATTAATTATTAATTGTACGCCTCTGGGAACATTTCCAAATATTGATATTTGTCCAGATTTACCGTATCAATGTATCGGTAAAAATCATATATTATTTGATTTAATATATAACCCTTCAGAAACAAAATTTCTTAGTAAAGGTAAGGAACATGGTGCACTAACTATTAATGGTCAAAAAATGTTAGAGCTTCAAGCCGAAAAATCTTGGAAGATCTGGAATTCATAACCACGAATCATTCTTAATATATACTTATCTTTTGTTATTAGCCTAGAGTATGCTATCTTTATTGCCCATTGAATTTATACGAACCTAAACATTGAAAGATATGTCTGAGAAAGATAACCTGCAAGAAGCAGAAGGAATAGAAAAAGAAATTCTACAACAAGAAGAAACAACTACTTCAGATAGTGCAAAAGAAACTACAGCTCCCAAAGAGGCTAAACCAGAACATGTAGTTGAAAACACATCTTCTGAAGTAAAAACTTCAGAAGAGACAAAAGATACTCCAAAAGAAGACGCTGCTAGAAGTAAAGCAACTGATGAAGCTGAAAATGAGCAGAAATCTACTAAAGAAGAGCATATAGAAGATATTCATAGCTCTAATGCTGAAGATGCTGAAGATGAGAACAACAGCAAACGTCATGAGATAAAAGAAAAAGACTACCATACTATGTCAATGGACAAACTCGTTGATGAATTAGAAGAATTAGTAAGTCATGACAATGTTCAAAATGTTAGAAATCAAGTTGAAATCATAAAGAGTGAGTTTTCGGCCAAGTTCAGCCATGTTTTAGAAGAAGCCAAACAAAAGTTTTTAGACGAAGGTGGGAACTCAATTGATTTTAGATTTGATTTCCCTTTGAAGAAGAAATTTAACGAGCTTTATAAAGGTTACAGAAATAGGAAAAAAGCGTACTTTAAAAACCTTGAAAAATCACTAAAAGAAAATCTTGAAAATAGATTAGAGATAATAGATGAAATAAAGCATTTACTAAATGTAGAAGAAAATATAAACGATACTTACAAACATTTTAAAGCATTACAGGAACGTTGGCGAAATGCTGGACCAATACCAAGAGATAAATACAATAATGTTTGGAATAATTACCATCATCATGTTGAGAATTTCTACGATTTTCTTCATCTCAATAGGGATTTAAGAGACTTAGATTTTAAACATAATCTAGAGCAAAAGCAAAAAATTGTTGAACAAGCAGAAGCTTTAGCAAAAGATGATAATATTAACAGAGCTTTTAGAGAACTTCAAGTTTTACATAAAATATGGAAAGAAGAACTTGGTCCTGTTGCAAAAGAATACAGAGATGAAATTTGGGAGAAATTTAGTGCAGCAACTAAATCTATTCATGAAAAACGTCAAGAATATTTCTCTAAACTAGATGAAGTTTACGAAGAAAATCTTATTAAGAAAAATGAGATTATCGAGGCTATACAAGCTATTTCAGAACATCAAACTGATAATCATTCTACATGGCAAAAACGCATTAAAGAAATTGAAAACTTAAGACAACAGTTCTTTAATGCTGGAAAAGTACCATTAAAAGTAAACGAAGTAACTTGGGCAAAATTTAAAGAAGCTGTTAGATCCTTTAATAGAAAGAAAAATGCTTTCTATAAAAATCTTAAAAAAGACCAATATGTTAATCTTCAAAAGAAGTTAGAACTCATAGAAATTGCTGAACAGAATAAAGACAGCGAAGACTTTGAAGTCACTACACCTTTAATGAAGAAAATCCAAAACGATTGGAAAAAAATAGGTCATGTACCAAGAAAAGACAGCGACAAAATCTGGAAACAGTTTAAAGCTTCTTGTAACTATTATTTCGATAGACTTCATGCACAAAAAAATGAAGCTAATAAAGATGAGGTAGAAGCTTTAGAACAAAAAACTGCATTTCTAGAAAAGCTTAAAGCATTAAAGCTTAAAGAAAACGATGTGAAAGCGAGTATGGAAATCATTAAAGAGCAGACTGAAGCTTGGAAAACTATTGGTAGAGTTCCTTATAACAAAAGGTTCATTGAAAAGAAATTCCATAAAGTAATTGATGCTTTATATAATAAACTTAACATTAATAAATCTGAAACAGAGCTTCTAAAATACGATAGTAAATTAGAAACTATGTCTAATGCTACTGATAACAGAGCACTAAACAACGAAAATAATTTTGTTAGAAAAAGAATAGACGATATTAAATCTGAAATCAATCAGTTAGAAAATAACCTCTTATTTTTCTCTAATGTAGATGAAGATAATCCAGTTGTTAAAGATGTCTACAAAAAAATTGATAAGCAGAAAAAAGACTTATCTACTTGGGAAGCTAAACTCAATAAAATTAAAAGATATTATTCTTAAATAAACAACATCCTACTTATAAGAAAAAGTAGGATGTTTGCTTCTAACTAAACTAAATAAAACTATTTTGTATCACTTAAAGTGAATAAGTATAGTATATACGTATAGTTAAGTTGTTTTGGATTATAAAAAACTAAACAAATTATAGCTTTTTCGCTTCCTCCCAAAATATATCCATTTCAGCAAGTGTCATATCTTTTAAAGGCTTACCCAATTTTTTTGCTTTAGATTCCAAGTACATAAAACGTTTTGAGAATTTTTTATTAGTTCGTTCCAGAGCATTTTCTGGATTTATTTTTAAGAAACGTGCATAATTCACCATAGAAAACATGACATCTCCAAATTCACTTTCAATGGTATCTTTATTACCATTTTTAATTTCATCTTGAAATTCTTTTAACTCCTCCTCTACTTTTTCCCAGACTTGTTCTGGTTTTTCCCAATCAAAACCAACTCCAGTAACTTTATCTTGAATACGATTTGCTTTTACTAAAGCAGGTAAACTTTTTGGCACACCTTCTAAAACACTTTTTTTACCTTCTTTTAGTTTTAATTTTTCCCAGTTTTGTTTGACTTGTTCTTCATTCTCAACCTCAACATCGCTGTAGATATGTGGATGTCTTTCTATAAGTTTATCACAAATTGAATTGCAGACATCAGCAATATCAAAATCGTTGGTTTCGCTACCTATTTTAGCGTAAAAGACAATATGTAATAAGACATCTCCAAGTTCTTTTTTAATCTCTTTTAGATCCTTATCGAGAATAGCATCACCAAGTTCGTAAGTTTCTTCTATGGTGAGATGACGAAGCGATTCAAAAGTTTGCTTTTTATCCCAAGGACATTGCTCACGCAATTCGTCCATAATGGTTAATAAACGATCAAATGCTTTTAGTTGGTCTTTTCTAGAGTTCATGTAATAATTGTTTATCAAACAAAAGTACAGGAATTACTAGAAGATTTAAGGAAATGTTATTAACATTAAGAGATAAAAATACAGTCTTAATATTAACTCAATATTAAAAAATATTTAAGTCGTTTTTTTCTTATAAACTCTTACCCAATCTATATACATAAATTGTGGAAAAACGCTGTTTTTATCTGGCCTTCCTGCATATTCTCCTCCAACAGCAATATTAAGTAGTATAAAAAATTCTTTATGGAATTCTGTCAATTCTTCACCTGTAATATCAACAGTCGAAAATTCTTCACCATCTACAAACCAAGACAACTTACTTTCGTCCCATTCCAATTCAAACACATGAAAAGCATCAGCAAATTTACCTTCATTCAATTTAAAAGCAGTAGCACCAATACTAGCGTGTTTATTAAACTTATCAGCATAGTGAATATTGGATTCTATTACTCCATCATCTTTAGAACCATAGAGTTCTATAATATCAATTTCTCCGGTTTGTGGCCAAGGTGTATCTCCACCATTTTCATCAATATTCGCACCTAACATCCAAAAAGCAGGCCATATACCTTGACCATAAGGTAATTTTATTCTTGCTGCAATTTTTCCATATTTCCAAGATTGTTTGTTTGCTGTATGCATTCTTGCTGATGTATATTGATCCATCCCATGCTTATCACTTAAGTGAATTGCTTTTATTACCATACAATCGTCTTTAACATAAGCATTGTTTTCACTATCTGTATAACGTTGCCACTCATTATTGAATCGACCTGCTTTTTCTACTTGAAAACTCCAATTATCCAAATTAATTTTATTGCCTTTAAATTCATCGGACCATTCGAGTATCCAATTTGAACCTTGTTGATAATTATCTTCTCCTAAAGCTATAGAACTACCTGAATTTGAATTTAGATTTTCTTTTTTGGTAGTTATTGAATTCTCTGTGTTTTTACAGGAAACTACAAGCAAAAAAAGTAATAGCAAATTAGCTATATTTAGAAACGATTTTTTCATCTTATTATGATATGATAATTTTCCGAAACTATAAATTTTTAATATTGTTTTTATATTCTTCGAACTCAGAAACAATTTCAGAAACAATTTCAGAAACTGGTTTTATATCTTGTATTAAGCCAGATATTTGTCCTATTTCTAATTCACCTTCATCTAAATCGCCTTCAAACATGCCACGTTTTGCTCGTGCACGTCCTAATAGTTCTTTAAGCTCTTCAACAGTAGGTGACTGTGCATAGAGTTCTTGCAAATCATTAAAAAACTTATTTTTAATTAATCGTACGGGAGCAAGCTCTTTAAGTGTTAACTGTGTATCACCTTCTTTAGCTGCAACCACACTTTGTTTAAACGCATCATGAGCAGAAGATTCTGTACTTGCAACAAAACGACTTCCAATTTGTACACCATCTGCTCCTAAAACCATAGCTGCTAACATTCCTTTTCCAGTAGCAATACCTCCAGCAGCAATCAAAGGAATACGTAATTGTTCTTTAACCATAGGAATGAGCGTAAATGTTGTGGTTTCCTCTCTCCCATTATGTCCTCCTGCTTCAAAACCTTCAGCAACAACAGCATTTACTCCAGCTTCTTGTGCTTTTAATGCAAACTTCACTCTACTCACTACATGGACTACTATCATTCCCTTATCTTGTAACCACTTGGTC
>JABDPN010000024.1 GCA_013042715.1 Flavobacteriaceae bacterium
CACCAAACAGTATACATGTCTATCATTATCTTTTTTGGATTTTTCTTTTGAAGCTCAACAGCCTCTTCTAAACTAACCCAATTAATTTCTTGAGCATTAATTGAGAATGAAACTAATAGTAGTGCGATTAAAATTATATTTTTCATAATATGTGTGTCGTAAAAAATTTAATAAACTAACATACAAAAAGTAAGCCAAAAAAATTATTTAACTCCATGCATTAAGCGTTTCAATAATGGATTAAGTACTATTGCAATAAAACCAATTCCTATTGGAACAAATGTAAAAATTAAAAAGAATACACCAATACTATACTTTTCAGTAATTGGATCAATTAATCCTCCTAGTACTCCAGATAATTTATTACCAATAGCTAATGCTAAATACCAAACACCAAACATAAAAGCTACCATTCTTGCAGGTACAAGTTTACTGACATAACTAAGTCCAACTGGAGAAACACATAGCTCTCCCAAAGTATGGAATAAATAAGCCAAAACTAACCATAATAAACTTACTGATGCTGTTTGTGCACCTTTTGGAATTGCTCCTGCTCCAAATGCAAGAAATGCAAATCCAATTCCAAGTAAAAATAATCCAATAGCATATTTAAATGCTGGACTTGGATTGTATTTGCTCTCCCACCATTTTGAGAACAATGGTGCAAATGCTATGATAAATAACGAATTTAATATTAAAAACCATGTAACAGGAATCTCTATTTCATTTTCCAATCTCTTAACTACAGTAGCTTCAACCCTCTCAGGAACTTTAGCTGCTTTCTCTTTATTAATGTATTTATAATTCTTGCCTTTTTTATCTATATCAATAATGAAAATTTTCTGGTTATCAGAAAAATCAACTGCTTCTCTTATATTGGTTTTCTGAATTTTCTTTACAGATAAATTATTGATTTCAGTTGTACTAGTTATTGCAATACTTTTTGTTATTTCTTCTCCGTTATCTGATGAAGTTGATACCATAACTGGGTAATTAACTTCATAAGAATAAGTATTGAAGTTTGTGTTTATTTTGAAATATATTAATCCCCAAATCAAGAAAAAACATAATGCTAATATCATGTTTGAAATAAAATATTTCTTAATTGTTTTTCTAAACAAAAGAAATAACACCCAACTTATTATAGCTACAGGTATAACAGTTATTAATACATCTATTACATTAAAAATATTTGCTGCATTACCTGACAAAACTCGATTTGTGTAATCTTTTGCAAAAATACTCATAGAGCCTCCTGCTTGTTCAAATGATGCCCAAAAGAAAATAATAAGAAGCGCTATTACCATAACAGCAAACATTCTATCTCTTTCAATTTTTCCAAACCTTAAAGTTCTAATAATTAAAACAATTAAAAAGCTAATCAAGGCAACAATTATTGCTATAGTCGACCCTTCTATACTACCCAAATTAAAAGGTAATAAATCGATATTTGCAATTTTTGACAATGGATCATTTATTATCCAAATAAATCCTAATACAGCAAAAATTCCTATAAAAATTTTATCAGTTAATAAGAAAGGGTTTAATCTCTTCTCAACCTTTTCTCCACTTGGGTCTTCAACCTTATTAACGATGTTATCTGAATCCTTTTGTTCAAATTCTCTTAATTTACTATTTGGCACAATACCTTTATCTCCAAATATATTGTGAGCAAAAGTAAACTGAAGTAATCCCAATAACATAAAAATTCCTGCTAATCCAAAGCCCCAACTCCAACCAAGAGTTTCTCCTAAATATCCACATAGCATGATTCCTAAAAATGCTCCAGCATTAACTCCCATATAAAAAATGGTATAAGCACCATCTTTTTTTTCTGGATGTTCATCATATAGAATTGAAATAAAAGATGACATATTAGGCTTAAAAAACCCAGTACCAATTACCAATAATGTTAATCCTAAATAAAGAAAAAGTTGATTAGACTCAATTGCCATACTCGCATGACCTAGTGTCATTATTAAAGCTCCAATAATAATAGCTTTTCTATTTCCAAGATATTTATCAGCAATTGTTCCACCAATAATTGGTGTTAAATACAATAATGCTAAGTATGTTCCATAAAGAGCTAAAGCATGCTCTCTTGGCCATCCCCAACCATCTAAACCCAAAGAACTTACTAGAAACAGAACTAACAAAGCTCTCATTCCATAAAATGAGAATCTTTCCCACATTTCTGTAAAAAACAATACAAACAATCCTGCTGGATGTCCTAATAAATGAGTTTTAAAAAATTCATCATTTGTATTACTCATCGTTTATGAATTTAATTTAGCCTTAGCTTCTTTAGGTCTAATAACCATTCGATCGTAAACCGAAAGTGCAATAATTGTAACAATGCCTATTCCAACTATAACATACCAAATTCTGTTTGGTTGATAGTTATCCCAAATAAATTGTGTCATTTCTAATTCAGTCATTCCAATCTTATCTGATGCAGAAGCGAAGTAATCGTTTTTAGTGAATTGTTGCGTAATTTCTGGCATATCAATTCCTCTATTTCTCATTTCCATTTGAAGTAAACTCAACTTATCAGACCATGCTTGGTATAAGTTACCAGAAACCAATGTAGTCAATAAATTTCCTAAAAATATAGGAAGAAAGTATGTTCCCATATACAAGGCTTCTTTCCCTTTAGGAGAAATTAAAGCAATAAATGATGAGAATGTAGGGTTGGTCATCATTTCACCAATTGCAAATATTACAATCCCTAAAATTGTATATAATCCGTTTCCTGTATAAAACGTAATTCCTATTCAAATTGCTGCGATAATAAAACCTGTAATCATGGCGCTAACATGACGCATTCTTAAAACAAAGTAGGATACAATTAATTGAAATAGGATAATAGATCCCGCATCAATATTTACTAACATTTCTGGATTAACTGAATCCCCACCACCACTCATAACACTTGCTATCCATGGTGATACACTGGCAATAGAATCGTGCAATGCCTTTGTATTTACCCAATCTTCAATAAACGTAGGAAGTGTATAGAAAAGTTGATTAAACATGGTCCAGAAACCAACCATAATAACTAACAATACAGAAAGTCGACTATCTTTTACAGCTTCCCACATATTAGTTAATGAACTTTTTAAAGCTTCAGATAAGGTTTCAGTATTTTTTACTCTATCTTTTTCCTTATAAAAAATTAAAAGAATAACTAGGTTTATACCAATTACAATAGCTGCTTGTAAAAAAACTATTTTCCAACCAAACTGGGTTCTTAAAGTAGACGAAAATGCTGGCCCAATAAACCCTCCAATGTTCACCATCATGTAAAAAATTCCAAAACCAAGTGTGGAATTGGATTCGTCTGTGTTTTTAGTAATTATGGCTGATGCTACAGGTTTAAACATAGCAGCACCAACTGCAACCCATAAAAATACAATAAACACCATAGTGTAAGATTGTACTTCTCCCATTACATAATAACCAGATATTAATAATACATAAGCAATTATTAAAGAGAGTTTGTAACCAATTTTATCTGCAATTACACCAGTAATCATAGGTAATAAATATAAAATAGCAGTTACAATACCCATTATCTGACCCTTTTCAATATGTGAAAAACCAAGTGCTCCTTCATCTGTAGAACCTGTAAGGTATAATGCTAAAACCGCAAATAATCCATACCAAGCCCAACGCTCGAATAACTCCATTATACTGGCAACCCTAAAGTTTTTATTATAGGATTTCATTACTTCAAAAAACGACTTCTTTTCTGTACTCATCTTTTAGTTTATTAATAAAAAAGCTCTAGACTTTAATCTTGAGCTTTAATGTTTATTTAGTTAAATTTATCATGTAAATGAATTGGAATATTGAATAATTAATTATTCTACACCATGCATTAATTTTTTAAGTGGCTTGTTGAATAAAGCAATTAAAATTGCAATTCCAATTAATACAAATCCAATTGTTGAAAACACAGTAGTGTATTTTTCTAAACCTTCTGCAACTGTTAATGCTTCTCCAGAATCGCCATGTCCTCCAGTTAATGAAGCTATTTTACCACCAACATAGTTTGCAATTGCAAAACTTAAAAACCAAGCTCCCATTGCAGTTCCTGCTATATGTTTAGGAGATAGTTTTGTTACCATAGACAACCCTATTGGAGATAAAAACAACTCCCCTGTTGTATGTAAGAGATACAAGAATAATAAAGTTAATAGTGGTACCTGATAACTATCGTTTACAAACTGTAATCCAACAAGAGTCACTAAAAACCCTAATGCTAATTGAAAAATTCCTAAGGCAAACTTCATCGGTATACTTGGATTTTTACCAATTTTAGAAAGTTTTACCCACATTACAGAGAATATTGAACCAAATACAATAATGAAAAATGGATTAAAGAATTGTGTCATGGAAGCTGGCATTTCCCAACCTAAAATTTCTCGATCTACATTTCTATCTGCAAAAAGGGTAAGCGATGTTCCCGCTTGTTCAAAGCAAGCCCAAAACGCAATATTAATAATCATAAAGATTAATAAAGCAATCATTCTATCTCTCCAAATTTTCACTTTTTCTTTTGTATCCGCATCTATTCCAGCTTTAATTAATACCACAGAAATAAATAAGAAAAGACCCAGTAGAATATAATCCATCCAACTATTATGCTGGATTAAATAATATGCAACCGGAACAATTAATAAAGAAACTATAGAAACTACTGTTGCATAATTTAAAGGACCGAATGCTTTTTTCTTTCCTGCTTCTGTAATACCTAAACCAGGAGCAGCACTATATGTATGTCTTCCTAAATAGAATATTACTAAACCTAATAGCATACCAATTCCTGCTAGTCCAAATCCATATTTAAAGCCATATGTTTCACCAACAAATGCAACTACTGTTGTTGCTAGGAGTGCTCCAATGTTAATACCTATGTAAAATATAGTAAAACCCGAATCACGTCTTGGGTCTCCATCTTCGTAAAGTTTTCCTACAATGGTAGATATATTTGCTTTAAAATATCCATTACCAATAATTAAAGCTCCCATACCAAATAATAAGAAATGCTCTGAACCTCCTAAGATTAAGAATTCCCCTATTGCCATTAAAATAGCGCCTAATAATACTGCATTTCTATAGCCTAAATACTTATCTGCCATTTTACCTCCTAAAATAGGAGCAGCATATACTAAACCTGTATAAGCACCATATATTAATGCTGCTTCAGCATCACCTTTCATTAAAGATTTAACCAAATAAAGTGTTAATAGAACACGCATTCCATAGTAACAGAATCGTTCCCACATTTCAGAGAAAAACAGGGTCATCAACCCATTTGGATGTCCTTGTAGTGATGTTTTTTTATCAGTCATAATGTTAAATTAATTAGTTATTCTTT
>JABDPN010000027.1 GCA_013042715.1 Flavobacteriaceae bacterium
ACAATAACCAAAGAGATTTTATTAGCAAAATCCAAGACAGTATTTTTAATAGAGCAAGTAAACAAATTAGATGAAGTGATTATTTTACCTTATGGTTTAACGGGAGATTTAAAGACTGATGTTACAAGCGCTAAGACAATAAACCCTAATTTGGATGCTATTTATTTTGGTTTAGAAAACATGAATGCTTTTGAGTTTTCAGATGATTATAAATCTGAAGTAGTGAATTCTACAATGACACCTCATGAGCTTAAATATGGAACAGATTTTAGAAAAATTATTGAAGGATTATTAAAACCATTGTTTAAGAAAACTAAAGAAATTAAACTTACTTCAAAAGAAACATTCAGAACAAAATATTCTGCACAATATTTACTTAAAAGACTTGACATACCAAAAGAAGATATTGGATTTTTTATAGATTATGTAGAAGAACAAGATATAGACCCAAATATGTTAGAAACAGGAAACGAATTTATGTTTTTGGATTATTTAATAAAGGAAAGTAAAGTGTTTTTAAATCAAAAAACAACAACTAAAAGATAAAAAACAATATTAAAAAAATTAATAGTGAGATATTTATTAGAAAACAATCAAAAAGCTATTTCAAAAATAGCCATAGCGTCTTTTTTCTTCTTACTGCTAAGTACAACTGCTATACATAAATACTACTTATCAATAACACAAATGGATTATATTGAAGAAAAAGAATCTCTACAAATAACATCAAGAATTTTTATTGAAGATTTAGAACATGTTTTAAACGATGTCTACGGATTAAATCTAACACTTGATCTAATTGATGAATCTAAAAAGGCTGATTTTTATATAGAACGTTACTTACTAGATAGATTGATTATTAGTGTAGATAATAGTCAAGTAGAACTAAAATATTTAGGTAAGGTATACGAAAACGACCAGCTAATTTGCTATATAGAAGTTGAAAATTTAGAAAAACTAAATACCATACAAGTTTCCAATAAAATATTATTTAACGAGTTTGAAGACCAGAAAAACGTCATTAGAATTACAAAAAACAATAAAACAAAGTCATTTATTCAAACTCGCGAAAACAATAAAGACTCTGTAACATTTGTAAACAACTAATGTTATATTTTTTGTTATATTACCGACTTATTTTTCAAAACCAAACCTATGAGACTATATAAAGTTTTAAGCTTAGTATTGGTGTTAATTGTTTCATTTTCATTTTCTCAAGATGAACAAAAACAAGGTAAAACAAATACCAATAAATTCAAGCAGTTATACGATGAATTTGCTACACCAAATATGTTTAGAACAGCATCTGGAGCTCCAGGACCAATGTACTATCAGCAGCAAGCAAATTACAAAATGGATATTGAACTAGATGAAGAAAACACTAGGTTATTTGGATTTGAGGCTATAACCTATACCAATAATTCACCAGACAATTTAAATTATCTATGGGTTCAGTTAGACCAAAACATGAGAGCTAAAGACTCAAAGCGGCCTTTAATTAGTACAACAGCTGTAAGAGGTGCTCAAGGTGTTTCTTCGTTTACTAATTCATTTTTAAAAGAAAGATTTGATGGTGGTTTTAATGTACAAGAAGTAAATGATGCTAATGGAAATCCACTTTCAATATTAATTAATTTCACCATGATGCGAGTAGAACTTCCAAAACCTCTGCTGTCTGGAGAAACATTTACTTTTTCTATTAAGTGGTGGTACAATATTAACAATATTGTAGTCGATAGAGGACGTTCAGGTTATGAAGAATTTGAAGATGGAAACAGGGCGTTTTTAATTGCACAGTTTTATCCAAGAATGGCAGTTTATAGTGATGTAGAGGGGTGGCAGCATTCTCAATTTTGGGGACGCGACGAGTTTGCATTACCGTTTGGAGATTTTGAAGTTAATATCACTGTTCCAGAAGATCATATATTAGAAGCAACTGGAAAACTAAAGAATAGAGAAATAGTCTTTTCTAAAACAATGCTAAAAAGATTTGAAAAGGCTAAAAAATCTTATGACAAACCTGTTTATATTGTAACAGAAGAAGAAGCTGTACAAAACTCTAAAAAAACTTCAAAAAACAAAAAAACATGGAAATTCTTTGCCAAAAATGTTAGAGATTTTGCCTTTGCAACGTCTCGAAAATACATTTGGGATATGATGGCAGTTAAAATTGGTGATAAAGATGTTATGGCAGTTTCTGTTTATCCAGAAGAAGGAAATCCAATGTGGAGTGAATGGTCTACCAAAGCAGTTGCGAGTACACTTAAATCCTATTCAAGAATGACATTCGATTATCCTTATCATAAAGCTATTTCTGCAAATGCAGCCAATTTAGGTATGGAATATCCAATGATTTGTTTTAACAGAGGAAGACCAAGAGCAGATGGAACTTACACAGATAGAACTAAATTTAGATTAATAAGTTTAGTTGTTCATGAAGTTGGGCACAATTTTTTTCCAATGATTGTTAATAGTGATGAGCGTCAATGGACTTGGATGGACGAAGGATTAAACACCTTTTTACAATATGTTGCAGAACAGGACTTTGGTGAGTGGTATCCGGAAGCATTAACCTTAGGATATAAAAAATATCCTTCACGAAGAGGAGACCCAAAAAATATTATACCTTATATGGGAGGCGATCAAGATTTTATAATGCCTATAATGACTAAAGGGTTAAACACTTACCAGTTTGGTAGTAATGCTTATGCAAAACCTGCTACAGCATTAAATATTCTTAGAGAAACTGTAATGGGAAGAGAACTATTTGATTATGCTTTTAAAGAATATGCAAACAGATGGAAATTTAAACATCCAACTCCAGAAGATTTCTTTAGAACCATGGAAGATGCTTCAGCTTTGGATCTAGATTGGTATTGGAGAGGTTGGTTTTACACAACAGATTGGGTAGATATAGGTGTAAAAGATGTCAAAACATATTATGTGAGTTCTAAACCAAATGCTTATGCAAAAGAGTATGCAGAACAATTTCAAATGCAATTAAAAGACTTACCACCAATGGTATATCTTGTAGAAGATAGTTCAGATGAGTTTAATGCTGAAATGAAAAAAGGAAACTTATTAGATAAATCAAAACCTTTAAACGATTATATCAAAGAAAACTTCACTAAAGCAGAACAAAAAATTCTAAAACAACCAAAATATTTTTACACAGTTACTTTTGAGAAACCTGGAGGTTTGGTGATGCCAATAATTGTAGAATACACATATTCTGATGGAGAGAAAAAGCGCAAAACCTATCCTGCTCAAATCTGGAGACATAACGATATAGAAGTGAGTAGGGCAATTGCTTCAGAAAAAGAAATTGTTTCAATAAAAGTAGATCCAGAGCAAGAAACAGCAGATATTGACGAGTCTAACAACAGTTGGCCTAAAGAAGATAAGCAAAGTAAATTTGATACATTTAAAAATAAAGCAAAAAACTAAATACAAAAATAGCTAACTTTTAAAGTTGGTTATTTTTTTATAAAATTACACACTATATTTGCAGTATATGTTATATAGCTATTACTTATTTATTAGTGGAGCCGAAATTGCATTTATATTATTTATAGTTGTAATGATATTTGGTGCAGATAAAATCCCAGACATTGCTAAAGGTCTTGGAAAAGGAATGCGTACACTAAAAGATGCAACTAACGATATTAAGCACGAAATCTCAAAAAGTGCTGAAGATAATGGAATTGATACGGATATTGTAAGCGATGTAAACAAAGAAATAAAAGAAGTAAAAGAAAATTTAGATGACTTTACTGGATCTGTAAGAAGAAAACTTTAATAATTAATACTTATTCAGTTTCCTTTGTTTTTTGACATTCTTAACCATTTTTCCGAACTCTTTATCTTTCCTTTTTCTCTCTATAGCATCAGATTCAAAATGTTCTTTTTCTTTTTCAATTTTAATATAATTGGAATAAGATTTTGCATCAATTTTACCATTGTCAACAGCATCTAAAACAGCGCAATCTCTTTCATGAGTATGTGTACAGTCATTAAAACGACAATTTTTTGACAACTCAATTATAGTTTTAAATGTGGTTTCTAAACCCTTTGTTGAATCAGCAATTCCAACTTCTCGCATTCCAGGATTGTCTATCAAAATGCCTCCATTTTTTAAAACTATTAGTTCGCGATGGCTTGTTATATGTCTTCCTTTGTTTACACTTGAACTAATTTCGCCTGTTTTCATCTGCTCTTCACCAGAAAGGCTGTTTAGTAATGTAGATTTACCAACACCAGAAGAGCCCATTAAACAATATGTATTTCCTTTTCTTATTAATGACTCAACTTCAATATAACCTTTTGTTTGGTTGCTTACAGTTAGTGTTAGAACATTTTTGATACGGTTATTAATTTTAGATATAATGTTCTCTAATTCGTATTCACTAATCAAATCTATTTTGCTTAAAACAATAATAGGCTCAACTTTAGAAGCATTACAAATAGTTAAGTATCTTTCTAATCGGTTTAAATTAAAATCTCTGTCAACTGCTTGTACAATTAAGCCACAATCTACATTAGTAGCGATTATTTGCACTTGCCCTAACTTACCAACTGCTTGTCTTTCTATAACAGATTTTCGAGGATAAATAGCGTGAATCAATGCTTTTGCATTATCATATTCAGAAAATGCAACCCAATCTCCAACAGCAGGAAAGTCGTATCTGCTTTCAGCATTAAACCTTAAACTACCTATAAGTTCTGCATCATATTCATGTTGATGGGTTTTGACAACATATCGTTCTTTATGTTCGAGAATGACACGACCTACTGCAAAAGAATCTAAATTTTGTTCAGTTCTAAAATCCTCAAGAGTTTGATTATATCCTAAATATTCAATGGTCATTATTTTTTTCTACTAATAGTCAATCCATCACGAATAGGTAATAAAACCGTTTCAACTCTACTGTCGTTTTTTAAAAGTTCGTTATATGCAATTAGCGCAGGAGTAGAGGTGTCATCTTTTTTAAATTTTGTTTCTAAAACTTTTCCACTCCATAAAACGTTATCAGATAAAATAATGCCTCCAGGTTTGAGTTTATCGATAATAATTTCAAAGTAATTGCAATAGTTCTCTTTATCAGCATCAATGAAAACCAAATCAAAAGTCATATTTAATTTTGGTATGATTTCTAAAGCATTCCCAATATGCTGATGAATTTGATTTATAAATTCAGATTTATCAAAATACTTTTTCTGAAATTCGTACAATTCTTCATTAATATCTATAGTATGTAGTTCACCATTGAGTTGTAAACCTTCTGCAAGACACAGGGCAGAATAACCTGTGTAAGTTCCAATTTCTAAAATTGTTTTTGGATTAGCTAATTTTGAAATCATACTCAATACACGACCTTGAAAATGACCGCTAAGCATTCGTGGTTGTAAAATCTTTTGATTGGTTTCTCTGTTTAATTGTTGAAGTAATTCAGGTTCGTCTTGACTATGTGCAACGACATAATTGTCAATATCTTCTGATAAAAATTGCATTATCCTAAAATTCTGTTTATAAGTTTTTCTTTTGAGTCTTTATCGTCACCAAACAACCATTTTAACACATTATCTTCCCACATATTGTCTTTTTCTTCTTCAGTTATAATATCTCTATCAATCGCTAAATCCAATATCTTACCAGGGTAAGACGACTGTGCATCACTTTCCATTTCACCTAAAGGATAAGGATCGTCTAATCCAATAAGTATTTGTTTAGAAGTTTGATTCTTTACTAATAATTCTAGAGAACCAGTATCATGTACAAGCGTATCAAAGAAAATATTTTTATGTCCAACAGCTTTTCTTGGGTGTACTTTGTCTTTAAATAAATCTGGACGTCCATCAAAACCTTGTATACGTCTTCCTAAGTTAATTTGAGCTAATTGTCCACCATGTGCAAAACAAACACGCATATTTGTATACTTTTCATAATATCCATTAAGTGTTAAAAAATGATAAGCATCAGCACATTGCGCTAACATCCATATTAAATGAAAACGCCAACTGGTATTTTCTAATTTTATAAATTTTTCACCATCGTAAGGATGAATTTCTACAGCCAAATTGTATTTATCTGCTAATTCAAATATTGGTTCGTTTTCTTCATCAAAAATACAACGCCAAGTACCAATGGTATCCATGTAATGTGTTGGTAAACATAATAGTCGCATGCCTAATTCTTCAACGCATCGTTCTATTTCCCAACAAGCACCTTTAACAAATCCTGGATGCACAACAAAACCGCATGTAAATTTACTAGGATTTTGCTGTTGAATTCTTGCATTAAAATCGTTTTGAAAACGTAAAGCTTGCTTCATTTCCTCTACTCTTAACCCATTACCGTAGAGCTGTGATAAATTAAGTACAACTGCATGATCTATTTTAAAGTGTTCCATCCATTCAAGCTTTTCGTTTAAGAAAAAACTAGAATCGGTTACTGGACGTCTCCAATCTTTTTGAAGCATAAATTTCCGGTCTTTATCAACCCAAAAAATTCCTTTATCTTTCATATAAGAAGGGATTTCTTCTGGATAAGGCAGAAGATGAGAATGACCATTAATACGAAGTTTACGTTTCATTTATGCTATTTTAGGAGGTTCCATTACAGTTCCACACTTTTTGCAAGTGCGTTTTTTTATGTTTCCATAATATTTATCGAAAATCTTTGGCATATCTGTTTCAATATCATCTAATTTGAACTTTTTGCGATGCAATGGTTCGTTACAATTTTCACAATACCACTCTAAAGCATCTTTCATTTTCTTTTTTCTGGGATATTCAATTACTAATCCAACTGTATTTGCTCCGCGTTGAGGTGAATGTGGAACTTTAGGAGGTAGAACAAAAATTTCTCCTTCCTTTATAGGAATATCTATAGGTTTGCCATTATCCATGATTTTTAAGACCATATCACCTTCAATCTGATAAAAGAATTCTGGTGTTTTATTGTAATGATAATCTTTCCTACTATTTGGTCCTCCAACAACCATAACAATATAATCTGCATCTTTCCAGACTACTTTATTACCTACAGGTGGTTTTAAAAATTCTCTATTGTCTTCAATCCATTGTTTGAAATTTATTGGTGTTATTTGATTGCTCATAGTGTTTAAGTTTTTCTAAAATTACAAAGATTTTGTTCGTCCACCATCAACAGGAACATTAATTCCGTTAATATAGCTTGCACATTCACTTGCTAAAAACACAATAGCATTAGCCGTTTCTTCAGGTTTTGCAAAGCGTTTTGCAGG
>JABDPN010000030.1 GCA_013042715.1 Flavobacteriaceae bacterium
ACCAAGTGCACCTGTTTCTAAAACAGCACTTTTAACTTTATTAAATTCTGGAATTAACTGACTTCTAAAAGGTTCAACAACAACATCTACCAAAGATGATTGTAATAATTCGTAGTCATTAGTATGAAGTGCATGTACAAAACTTCCAACATTTGCCCATTGTATTATGGCATTTTTCATTTCAACTTTTGAAGGTAGAATAGCTCTTGCCTCAGATGTTTTTATTTCAATTTGAGGATGTATTACTGTAGCATATATATCTCTTGGAGTAGGAAGCTGAAGGATTTTTAATGGATTTATAGATTTAACTAATGTAAAACCTCCAAACATAGCAGGAGCAAGGTTATCTGCATGTTCGCATTGGCTAGCTAGAGCTTCACCCTTTATAGCAAATTCAGTAAGTTGTGTTTTATTAAATGGTTTCCCAAGAAGTTCGTTCATTCCAAAAACACTTCCAACAGCACTTGCTGCACTACTTCCAATGCCACTTCCAGGTTTTATGTTTTTATAGATTTCAATTTCGAAACCGAAATCAACATTTAAAACTTTATACATAGCTAAAGCAGAAACTCCAGCAACATTTTCTTCTATTTTATATGGTAAATCAAAACCTTCAATTTTCGTGATTTTAATTCCTTTTTCTTGTGATTTTCTAATAACCATTTCGTCTCCAACTGTATCCAGACAAAATCCTAATACATCATAGCCACAAGCTACGTTTGCTACAGTTGCAGGTGAGAAAATTTTAACTTCTTTCATGTGTCAATATTTATTTTATTTAAAGGTCACATGGAACACCCAAATTATCATTTCTCTGTGAGATTTATTATTAATCATGGGTGTTTCATAATTTAGTTATTAGCAATTCTAATAATATCTGCAAAAAGTCCAGACGCAGTTACATCTGCTCCAGCTCCAGCACCTTTTACTATCATTGGCTGAACTGGATAACGCTCTGTAAAATACATAACAATATTGTCTTTTCCTTCTAAATTGTAAAAAGGATGACCCTCTGGAATTTCTTGGAGTCCAACTTTTGCTTTTCCTTTACTAAACTCCGCTACATATTTAAGTCTACAGTTTTTCGCTTTAGCATCTAAATATAGTTTCTTATAGTGTGATTCTTCTTGTTTTAATGTTTCAAAAAAATGGTCTATGGAACTTGAATTAAGAGCAGTATCTGTAAGAAATGCTTCATTTTTGATGTCTTCAAGATTCAATTTTGTGCCACTCTCACGAGCTAGAATAAGAATTTTTCTTGCCACATCAACACCACTTAAATCAATTCTAGGATCTGGTTCTGTGTAACCTTCTTCTTGAGCTTGCTTAACGACAGCGTAAAAAGTATTAGAATCGTTATAATTATTAAAAACAAAGTTTAAACTTCCAGATAATACGGCTTGTATGGAGTGCACTTT
This sequence comes from Flavobacteriaceae bacterium, assembly GCA_013042715.1. GTDB lineage: Bacteria > Bacteroidota > Bacteroidia > Flavobacteriales > Flavobacteriaceae > Site-B15. The sequence continues at coordinate 1,419 of JABDPN010000030.1, forward strand.
GTCTCCAGATGTTATAAGATGATTTAATGTGTCAATAATTGGAAGTCCAGCACCAACATTAGTTTCAAACAAAAAAGGTGCATTGTATTTTCTTGATAAACGTTTCAACTCACTGTAATTGTCAAAATCGTTAGAACATGCAATTTTATTGCAAGCAACAACAGCAATACTTTCCTCTAAATAACTAGGATAAGAATCTGCAACAGCTTCATTTGCAGTAACATCTACAAAAACACTGTTCCTTTTATTTAGTGCTTTTGATTCATTAAAGAAACCAGTTATTGATGCTTTTTGACCTTTTCTTAGTTGTTCTTTCCAATTTAGTAGATTAATACCATCTTCTTCAAAAATCATTGTTCTGGAATTGGACAATCCAATGACTCTTAGATTAATGTGAAGGTTTTCTTTAACGTATTCTGTTTGTTGATTAATCTGCTCAACTAAACGTTCACCTACATTTCCAACTCCAGTTATAAAGAGATTAACTTGTTTGGTTTCCACTTCAAAGAAGCGTTCGTGTAAAGTGTTTAATGCTTTTTTAACATCGTTATTAGAAATGACTGCAGAAATATTACGTTCTGAAGCACCTTGTGCAATTGCTCTAATATTAACGTTGTTTTTCCCAAGAGAAGAGAACATTTTACCGCTTAATCCTTGATGACTTTTCATGTTGTCTCCAACTACAGCAATTATGGATAGTTCTTTTTCAATAATGATAGGGTCAATCTTGTTAAGTGAAATTTCATTTTCAAAAGTTTCATCAATTACTGTTTTAGCTTTTTCAGCATCATTTTCAGAAATAGCAATACATATAGAATGTTCTGAAGATGCTTGTGTAATCAAAACTATATTTATTTTTTCTTGAGCAAGTGTTTCAAACAGACGTTTTGAAAAACCAGGAATTCCAACCATACCATTTCCTTGTAAAGTCAATAAAGCGATATTATTGATATTACTTATTCCTTTTACAGGCCTTCCTGAAGTGTTTTTGCATTCTTTTGTAATTAAGGTTCCGTATTCATCTGGGGCTAAAGTGTTTTTAATCCAAATAGGAATGTTTTTATCTAAAACAGGTTGAACAGTAGGAGGATATAATACTTTAGCACCAAAATGTGACAGTTCTACAGCTTCTAAATACGATATTTCCTTAATTGGTAATGCTTGCTTTACAATGCTTGGATTAGTAGTGTACATTCCACTTACATCTGTCCAAATTTGTAATTCTTTAGCATCTAGTGCAGAAGCTAGAATAGCAGCTGTATAATCTGAACCACCTCGACCTAAAGTAGTAATATCACCATCTTCAGATTTAGAAATAAATCCAGGAAATAATGCTATTGGTTTTTTATTAGATTTAAAAAACGCTTTTATGTTTGTGTTTGTTTTATTGAAGTTAACTGAAGCATTAGTATGTTTAGCGTTTGTAATTATTACGTCTTGTGAATTTTTAAGTTGAACATCAAGACCTTTACATTTCATAGCTTCAGAAATGATGTAGGAAGAGAGTAATTCTCCAAAACTTAATAGTTTATCAGTTGTTTTAGGAGATAATTCATTTATAAGATAAATTCCATCTAGAAGGCGTTCTAATTGGTTAAATCTATCTGAAATAACTTCTGTAACAATATTGTAACTATCGTTAGTAATTAATTTGTCTATTATTTTAAAGTGAATGTCTTTTATCACTTCAAAATCTGATTTGTAAGACGTGTCTTTTTGGATTGCTTTATCTGCTAAATTTAATAATTTGTCTGTTATTCCACCAACAGCAGAAACCACTACAGCAATATTTGATGCTTTAGATGTATTGGCGATAATCTTTATGACTTTATTTATATTTTTTGCTGAACCTACTGAAGTTCCACCAAATTTTAAGATTTTCATTTTTTAATATTTTATTGATAATTAACGTTTAAGACGAAGTAGTATATGGACGGAAGTAAATAGTATAATTAACCCAAAAGGGTTGTAGCCGTCATAATAAACGTTATAAATACAGAAGATTTTCCATTAAATGAATCTAATAGATAAGTATGTTTGCGACTATTTAAAATTTCCATTTATCAATGTATTGAATATCAAAAGTATTACATTTACTGTAATAAAAAAATAAATTAAAAAAAATAGAAGAATCCTCAAACAAAATCTCATTTATTCAGGATTTTATATTAAATAATGAGGCAAATTGAATTTTTTTTAACAGCATAATTAGTTAGAATGAAAATTTTCTCGAAAGATCAGATTTATTCAGGAGATCAGATTACTGCACAAAAACAAAACATTAGTTCTACAGATTTGATGGAGCGTGCTGGAACTCAAGTTTTTAATTGGTTACATTTAAGAATGCAAGGAGCACAAGTGCCAATTCATGTATTTTGTGGTATCGGAAACAATGGCGGAGATGGTTTAGTTATATCTAGACATTTAATTAATCATGGTTATAATGTAATAACGTATGTTGTAAACTTTAGTGATAAGCGTTCTAAAGATTTCCTTGTTAATTACGATAGTATTAAAAATGTTACACACGATTGGCCAAAACTATTAAAATCTGAAAAAGATTTTCCTAAAATTCATAGAGACGATATTATAGTTGATGCTGTTTTTGGTATTGGTTTAACTCGAGATGCAGATAATTGGGTAAAGCAACTGTTTGTTCATTTTAGAAAATCTGGAGCGTATACATTATCTGTAGATATTCCATCAGGTTTATATTTAGATCATGTTCCTGAGGATGAAAATGGGGTTGTTTGGGCAAACCACACATTAAGTTTTGCAACACCAAAATTGGTTTTCTTTTTACCAGAAACTGCAAAATATTCTCAACAATGGGAATTAATAGATATTGGTTTCGATCAAGAATATGTTTACAATACTCAAACTGAGGCTGACCTTATAGGTAAATATGAGGTTTTACCAATGTATAAACCAAGAGAAAAGTTTGCACATAAAGGAAGTTTTGGTCATAGTTTAATTATTGGAGGTAGCTATGGTAAAATAGGAGCAGTAGCATTAGCAAGTAAAGCTGCACTTTCTATTGGAGCAGGTTTAGTTACTGCTTATGTTCCAACATGTGGATATCAAGTTTTGCAATCTTCTTTTCCAGAAGCTATGGTTTTAGCTGATAAAAATGACAATGAAATATCTGATATTAAGTTTAATTTAGAACCAACTGTTATTGGAATAGGAGTAGGCATAGGGACTTCAAAAGCTACTAAAACAGCATTTGAATTGTTTTTAAAATCAAGCAAAACACCTTTAGTAATAGATGCTGATGGATTAAATATTCTTGCAACAAAAAAGTCATTATTAAAACAGTTAACAGAAAACACAGTTTTAACGCCACATCCTAAAGAATTAGAACGATTAATTGGAATATGGAAAAATGATTTTGATAAACTAGAAAAAACAAAAGCATTTAGCAAAAAGTATAAGCTTATTATAGTAATAAAAGGAGCAAACAGTATTACAGTCTATCAAGATAAATTGTATGTAAATTCCACTGGAAATCCAGGTTTAGCAACAGCAGGAACTGGTGATGTTTTAACAGGTATTATAACAGGGTTGATTTCACAAGGATATGACCCTTTAGCTGCTGCTATTTTCGGAGTTTATATGCATGGTAGATCTGCTGATATTGCAGTAGAAGACTTTGGCTATCAAAGTTTAATAG
>JABDPN010000033.1 GCA_013042715.1 Flavobacteriaceae bacterium
AACATGGATGGGATGACGAAGGTGTATTTAACTTTGAAGGTGGATGTTATGCAAAAACTATTGACTTATGCCGTGAAGCTGAGCCTGATATTTATGATGCAATAAAAAGAGATGCGTTATTAGAAAACGTTACTGTAGATGAAAATGGTAAGATTGATTTTACTGATGGTTCAGTTACTCAAAATACTCGTGTATCTTATCCAATTTATCATATTGAAAATATTGTAAAACCAGTTTCTAAAGCTGGACACGCAAATAAAGTAATCTTCCTAACTGCTGATGCATTTGGTGTGATGCCTCCTGTATCTAAGTTAACTCCAGAACAAACAAAATACCACTTCTTATCTGGATTTACAGCTAAATTAGCAGGTACTGAAAGAGGAGTAACAGAGCCACAACCAACATTCTCTGCTTGTTTTGGTGAAGCTTTCTTAACTTTACATCCAACAAAATATGGTGAAGAATTAGTTAAGAAAATGGAAGAACATGGAGCTGAAGCATATTTAGTAAATACTGGTTGGAATGGAACAGGAAAACGAATTTCTATTCAAGATACCAGAGGAATTATTGATAGAATCTTAGATGGTTCTGTTGATAAAGCTGAAACTAAAATAATTCCTGTATTTAATTTAGAAGTACCAACTTCTTTAGAAGATGTACACGATGAAATTTTAGATCCTAGAGATACTTATGCAGATCCTGCAGATTGGGAGGCAAAAGCAAAAAAATTAGCTGGATTATTCGCTAAAAACTTCGAGAAATATACAGATAATGAAGAAGGAAAAGCACTTGTTGCTGCTGGACCTCAGCTTTAATAAATTCTTATAAATAAAAAAGCTGTCTGAAATTCAGACAGCTTTTTTTTATTCCTCTATTTTATATTACTTAAATCTTGTTATTTAATATATTTTATTGCTTGCTCTATATCGTTTATTAAATCTTTCTCCTCCTCTATTCCAACAGAAAAACGAATTAGATTATCATTTATACCTTGATTTTTTCTTTCTTCTTGAGTTAATAGTGCATGTGAAGTTTCAGTAGGTAATAACATTGTACTTTCCAATCCTGCTAAACTCATTGATGGCTTTATAAGCTTTAACGATTTTAAAAATTGCGATGCATCCAAATTAGGTTTTAACTCAAAAGACAACATTGCTCCGAAACCATTCATTTGATGTTTTGCTAATTTGTGGTTTTCGTGTGACTTTAAACCTGGATAATAAACCTTCGCTACATATTCACTTTTATTTAAATATTTAGCAAGTTTTAAGGCATTTCTTTGCTGAGCTTTTACACGAATTGCTAGTGTTTTCATACTACGTTCTAGCATCCAAACTGTAAAATCACTCAAACTACCTCCAAGATCTTTAGCCAATCTCCAAATTAAATCAATATTATGTTGTGATGAAGTAACAGCTCCTGCACAAATATCACTATGTCCACTAAAATATTTTGTAGCGCTATGCAGTACAATATCAATCCCAAAATCAATAGGATTTTGCACTACTGGAGAAGCAAACGTATTATCAATTACAGAAACAATATCCTTAGACTTTGCAAGTTCTGCAATAGCATTTATATCTATAATCTTTAATAAAGGATTGGATGGTGTTTCAATATAAATAAGCTTTGTATTTGACTGTATTTCTGCTTCAAAATTCTGAATATCAAAACCTTTTACAAAAGAGTAAGAGATATTATAGTTGTCAAACTGTTCTTCAATTAAATTTCTGGTTCCACCATAAAGATCTTGTTGCAAAACAATATGGTCTCCAGACTTTAAAAAAGTGAGTAGTGTTGTACTAATTGCAGCCATTCCTGAGCCAAAAATCAATGCACTTTCTGCATGCTCCAGAGCAGCAATTTTCTTAGCCAAATGTTCTTGATTTGGTGTATTAAAATATCTTGGATAACGTTTAGTTTCGGTATCCATAAACTCATAAGATGAAGATACATATATTGGTGAAACTGCTCCTTTAAACTGTTCGTCTTTTATCTCTCCTATGTGAGTACAAATAGTGTTTATTCCAATTTTATGTTTTGGCATAATGCAACAATTTTAATGTTAAAATTATGAAATTGAATCTTATTAGCTTTGTTTTTCTAATATTTTATTTTGCTCTTCCATAAGTTCAGTAAGCTTTGATAAAAGTTCAATATCCTTAGGAGTTACAACAGTTACGTCTTTTGAATCTTCAGATTTTTTACGTAAACGATTCATAAATTTAATGACTAAAAATATGGTGAATGCTATTATAAAAAAGTCTATAAAAACTTCAATAAATTCCCCATAACCTATGGCAACTTCATCAATAATTGATCCTGTTTCAGATTTAGAGGTTTCACGTAAAATTATTTTCTTATTAGACAAAATACCATTACCAGAGAGTAACGATAAAGGTGGTAATAATACTTTTTTTACTAAGACATCAACAACTTTACTAAATGCAGCACCAATTATAATACCGATAGCCATATCTATCATATTACCTTTTACTGCAAACTCTTTAAATTCATTAAAAAATTTCATATTGTGATTTTAGAATTGAAAAGCAATTATAATAATTTTTAACTACAATAAAGTGGTATACTATTTTAAAACCACTTGCATTACAAAAACATGAGGAATTGTAATTGCAGCTAGAAACGCAAAAAATAAAGACAAAAATAAATTTTGATCAGATCTAAATAATAAAAGTACAAATACTAGTCCTATTATAGCGATCAACCAATAAATCAGGGATGACAGAATATATTTTTTAATATTATTAAAATTATATTCACCATATAATAATTCTATTTGATCTTTAAGTGAAGGCAAAGAATGCCAAAAGATAAAATAAATTGAAAATGCCCACACTAATGATGCAATTTTAAAAATTACAAGAAAAAGAATAACTAAAAAAAGCTCTTCTGCAAAGTTAACACTCAGTTTATTTTTAAAAATACCATAAATAAAAATAATAGTGAATATTATAAGACTAACAATTAAAGCTAATTTGTATATATAATCTGTGATTTGGTAACCTGTTAAATCATAAATAATAACAGAAGTATCATTTGGATTGAGATAAAATAACAACGAAAAAATTATAAGACCATAAGCTGAACAAAATATCTTAAATATTAGGCTAGATAGTTTAGTCTTACTAAAAAAATGTTGCTCTCCAAAATGATATGAACTGATTATTACAAAAATTATTAATGCAACACTAGGTGTAAAAAAAAATGATAAGGCAGTCAAAATAACAACAACAATATATATAAAAAGTACTTTTTTAAAAGATAAGTTGCTTTTATTCTTATAAACATTACGTATTAATTTAATATCATTTGCGCCATGAAGTATTCCTATTGTAAGAATTAATAAAAACCCTAAAGTATTTTCAACATTAATTGAAAAATATACAGAAACCCATAAAGCAAATACTGTACAAACTGTTGCTATACTTGATATTTTAGTGATAAAAAGACTTTTTGTTTCCATTATAATTACAAATTTAAGTTTTTTTTAAGTATTGTTTTGTTTAATTTTAGTTAATTTTGGTTAAACAAAAAATAAAACTATTATGATTAATTTATTTCAAAATGCAATTACATTAGTAAGCAAGATGGCTACTGATGATTATGTAGGTTTCACATTCTTTGTAGGATGTATGGCAATGATGGCTGCTTCAGCCTTTTTCTTTTTATCTATGAATAGTTTCGATCGAAAGTGGCGAACATCTATTCTTGTTTCTGGTTTAATAACTTTTATAGCTGCAGTGCACTATTGGTATATGAGAGATTATTGGGCAGTTAATATGGAATCTCCAACTTTTTTCAGGTATGTTGACTGGATATTGACAGTGCCTTTAATGTGCGTTGAATTTTATTTAATTTTAAAAGTAGCTGGAGCTAAAAAATCACTTATGTGGAGATTGATAGTATTATCTGTAATTATGCTTGTTACAGGTTATCTGGGTGAAGCTATTTACAGAGACCAAGCTTGGTTCTGGGGATTAATTTCAGGTATAGCGTATTTCGTTATCGTCTACGATATATGGTTAGGTAGAGCTAAAAAATTAGCTATTGAAGCTGGAGGTGCAGTACTACAAGCTCACAAAACTTTATGTTGGTTTGTTTTAGTAGGTTGGGCAATTTATCCTTTAGGATATATGGCAGGTACTCCAGGATGGTATGAAAGTATATTTGGAGGATTACCAATGGATGTTATCTACAATATAGGTGATGCTGTAAATAAGATTGGTTTTGGATTAGTAATTTACAATCTAGCTGTAAATGCTTCTTCAAATAAAGTTGAAGCATAATTATTATTGACCAATTTATTAGTTAAATTTTAAAAGCCATTACAGTTGTAATGGCTTTTATTTTACTATTATTTCTTGTAATATTTTCTATACTTAATGTATGCTAAACTTCCTAAAATTAATAACAATACTAAAGATAAAAGGATATATTGCATACTAATTTCTTGATCATCCTTTGCATAAGAATGTAATCCTGCTAAATAGAAGTTAACACCAAAATAGGTCATTAAAATACTTGCAAAAGCAACGATAGACATCAGGTTAAATCCAAAACGTCCTTTTAAACCAGGAATAAGTCGCATGTGAACAACAAATGCATAAATCATGATACTTATTAATGCCCAAGTTTCTTTAGGATCCCAGCCCCAATATCTTCCCCAACTTTCGTTAGCCCACATACCACCTAAGAAGTTACCAATAGTTAACATAACTAAACCTACAGTTAATGACATTTCATTAATTATAGTAAGTTCTTTTATCTTTAAGCTAAGCTTTTCTTTGTTATTCTTATTAGTCAGAATCATTAATAAAAGACTAACCACACCTAAGACCATTCCTAAGGCAAATGGACCATAGCTGCCTACAATAATAGCAACATGAATCATTAACCAATAACTATTTAAAACGGGTTGTAAGGTTCCAATTGATGGATCCATCCAATTCCAATGCGCTATCATTAAAATCATAGCTGTTATAAATGCTGTTGAAGCCATTGTTAAAGAGCTTTTCCTTCCAAATAACAAACCAAATAACATAGTTGCCCAAGCAACATAAATCATAGATTCGTATGCATCACTCCAAGGTGCATGTCCAGATATATACCAACGTGCAATAAGACCAGCAGTATGTAATACAAATAATGCTAAAATTATAATCTTGAAAATCTTTACAATTGCCTCAACATATTTGTTACGATCTATAAATATTTGAACGATTAATATTATAAACATTAGGGTTCCAGCATACATATACCAACTAAATAGTTTTTTAAAGATATCGAACTTATTGTATAAGATTTCGGTTTTAATTTTATCGTCACTCAACATGACTTCTGCGCCTTTAAGCTGCTGTGTTTTTTTAATTCCCTCTAATATTGACTTACTGTTAGAGTAGTCTCCAGTTTTCCTAGCTTCTTGTAATGTACCTAAATAAGCTAAAAACCCTGTTCTTATAAAATTATTATAAAGCGAATCTTTTACCTTTATATTACCTTGAGCATATTCTTTAGAAGAAACCCAAGTATTTTTTTCATCATTTGGTAATGGGAATATTTTTAACGCTTTTCCTTGTAAAGCATTATAGAATAAATTAACACGCTGATCTGTTTCAACAAACTCCTTTTGAATTCCAGTTCTAACTTGTGCTTTATATGATTCCTCTAGATAGGGTCCTAATTTATAGGTTCCGTTAGGAGTAAAGAAATGTGATAAGGTTGCATATTTCTCTGTTAATGGTAAGTCTATTAGATTTCTAATCGTGTCACCTTTTTTCATTCTTAGATAGATAATAGGAACATTATACCATAATAATGGACTTTCCTGCATAGAAAGAAATGCTTGATCTGCATTTAATGTTTGGTAACTATCATGCTTACTTAATTTTCTAAGTAATTCTGAAGCATAAGTATTTACAGGTTTCATTCTACCATCTAAATCCTGCAATACCAGATGACCAAACCTTGCAGCTTCTTCTTTAGGAGCTATATTTGCTAGAAGAATTGAATCTACTTGTGTTTTTGAAGGTCGAGTAATTGTTACGTGATCATGACCATCGTCTTCTGAATGTGTTTCAGTATCTTGTGCATTTAAACCAACAGTAAATGCAAGTAGAAGAATACTTAATAATTTTGCTTTTTGTTTTTTTAACTTTCTAAGTTGTTTTCTTAATTGATCAAATCGAGTATGCTTAGCAAAAAGAATAGCCATTAAACCAAAATAAAGTAAAAAATAGCCTAAATAGGTAATATTTGTTCCCCAAAAATCATAATTTACTGAAAGGATAGTTCCTTTTTCATCTTGATCAAATGACGATTGAAAAAAACGATAGCCTCTATGGTTTAATATATTATTCATATAAATTCTAAAATCGAACTCACCCTCTTTTGGATCGTTAACTGTAACCTTACTTTCGAAGGAGGAATAACTCTTCTCAGTACCTGGATAACGTTCTGCTATAAAATCGTTTAATTTAATGCTAAAAGGTAACTCAAGAACTCTTGGACCATATCTAAAAGCAAAATCTAAACCACCAACTTTAATTTGTTTAAATGCATTATTAGTTCCTGGTCCTCCTAGTACATTAACAAATTTTGTTTCACCATTTGAAGTAACTTTCAAAACCAATCCATCTTCATTAAAATTAGATTTCTGCTCTTTTTCTACCATACTATAGATCCCTTTGAAGATTGGCTCTGGCATAACAAAACGCATATTTCCAATAGTGTATAGCGATCTCAAATTAAATGGCTGAATACTATCCTTTTCAAGCTTGGTAATTGCTTGTGTTACCATTTGCATATAGTTACCTTCAAAAGGTGATTCTATAAATAATCCATCATCTTTTTCAATGATATTTATAGCTCCTCTTGTAGGTTTATTTAAGCTAAACAGCATGTTATGTATGCTTGCAATCTCACCAGATTTTAAAAAGTGTTCATGTCGCGACCCTCCTCCTGCTTCAACAATTTTTAAGTACTTTGCTCCATTTTCATCTGGTATAATTGTTTCTTCAGCAGCTGGAACAAATTTATCTAACTCTACTGTAAACGGTTGATCAAAATAATCTGATTTAACTTTAAATTTGTTGTTTAATCGCGGTGAAAAATCCACCTCTTTAGGTATAACCCTTCGCATTGTTTCACCATTTATAATGGAGTCACCATCCACATACGTTGAAAGATAAGTCTTTTGAGAAAGAAACCTATTTTCTGTTGCTCCTTCACGAATAGACATCATCCCTTCGTAGCTAATATATCTTGTAATAAAAGCACCTAGAAGTATAAATATAAATGCAAAATGAAGAATTAGTGTTGCCCATTTTTCTTTTCTAAATAATTTATTTCTGAAAATATTCCCAATAAAATTAATCACAAAAATCACCATGATTAACTCAAACCACCAAGCATTGTAGACTAAAGTTCTTGAATAAGGAGTAGGCGATGTATCTTGTCCTTGATCTAGAAATGTACCAACTGCCATTGCAAGAGCAAAAAGCACAAATAAGACACCTGTTAAACGTGCAGAGAATAAAATATTAGTAACCTTTTTCAGCATTTTTGTTAGATTTTAAAATGTCGCACAAAGATAACTAAAATTGTGTAAGAAGTTTTTTATAGAAATAGATTTAACAATTAGAAATTTTAATCTTTTTTAATTCTGGATTCAAAGATTTCTAGATATATAAACGTTGTCATTTTTCGCGCTTTCTGCTTTGCACGATTAGCGTATTCACCTTCAAATAAATTGTCTATCGTTTCTAACCAAAGATTTAACCATAAACCAAAATGTTCTTGTTTAATTGAGTGATTAAACACTTTATCCACTTTAACATGAGTTATTAATGGATCTCCTAAGTATTTGGTTTTAAGAAATAGATTAGATTCCCAAAATGTTGTTAGCACTTGTATATGCTTGTCCCAATCTTGTATGATTTCAAAAAAAGGTGCTAACATAGTATCTTTTCTAACTTTTGTATAAAAAGTTGAAACTAATAAAAAAATATCTTTTCTTGATTTTATATCCTTTTTCTTCATCTGAATGTAAAGATACCTGAAATGGTTTTTAATTCATGTATTACTTACTTAATTTAGCAATTATGATTAAGGTCGTGTTAATAGGAGCTGGAAATGTAGCATGTCATTTATACAAAGCTTTCAAAAAAGCTGATGCAGTTGAAGTTGTACAATGGTACAATAGATCTACTCATGCTATAATTCAGTATCAAAATGAAACAGAAATCTGCGATAAAATCAATAATCTTAAAGATGCAGATGTCTACATTATTGCTATAAGTGACGATGCAATTACTAATGTTTCACGCAAATTACCATTTAATGATAAATTAGTTGTACATACGTCTGGTAGTTTAAATATTCATGGTTTAGATAAAAAAAACAGAAGAGGTGTTTTTTATCCATTACAAACTTTTTCTAAAGATGTAGAATTAGATTTTAGTAATGTTCCTTTCTGTATAGAAGTTTTAGAAAAAAAAGATCTACCAATACTTAAACAACTAGCAGAACAGATATATAGTCCTTTCTACAAAATAAACTCTGAACAAAGGCAAATATTACATCTAGCCGCAGTTTATGTAAATAATTTCACCAATCAGTTATACAGAATTGCACATGAAATTTCAGATATAAAAAACATAAATTTTGATATTTTAAAACCTTTAATTTCTGAAACTGCTAATAAAGTGCAAAACGTTTCGCCATACTTGGCACAAACTGGACCAGCACTTAGAAATGACAAAAAGACCATAAACAAACATCTCAAATTACTTGATAACGAAACACATAAAGAGATTTATAAACTTCTAACCAAAGCAATACAAGAAACACATGGCAAATAAAAACTATAAAGAATACCTTAATGATATTTCTACTTTTATTCTTGATGTAGATGGCGTCCTAACAAATGGAGATATTATTGTTACTACAGAAGGTGAACAATACAGAACGATGAATACCAAAGATGGCTATGCCATAACTTCGGCTTTAAAAGCAGGTTATAACATTTGCATTATTTCTGGTGGAAGTAATGAAGGTGTTAAAAAACGTCTTGAAAAACTAGGTGTTAAAGATGTTTTTCTTGGAACTCATGAAAAAGTAAGCTTTTTAAAAGAATATATGGCAAAAAACAATTTAAGTCCAGATGAATTAATCTATGTTGGAGACGACTTACCAGACTATAATGTCATGCAAATGGTTGCATTACCTTGTTGTCCACAAGATGCTGTTCCAGAAATTAAAGCCATTAGCAAATATATATCTCATAAAAATGGTGGACGAGGTGTTGTACGAGATGTTATAGAACAAGTTATGAAAGCACAAGGTAAGTGGATGAAAAACTTTAATGCACTTTATGATTAGTTTTCTTAATCTTATTCGTTGGCAAAACCTAGTATTAATAATTCTTGTTCAGGTATTAATTAAGTATGCGCTTCTGAATGTATTTAATGTAGCTGCTAAACTCGATACATTACATTTCATTTTACTTGTCTTAGCAACAGTATGTATAGCTGCTTCTGGTAATATTATTAATGATATTTACGATGTAGAAACAGATACAATAAACAAACCAAAAATGGTAATTGTAGGAAAGTCAATATCTGAGAAAATGGCTTTTAATTGGTTTATATGTCTCTCAGTTTTAGGTGTTGGACTTGGCTTCTATATTTCTAATTATGTAGGTAAAAGTAATTTTGCTGCCTTATTTGTTATTATTTCTGCATTACTTTATGTTTATGCAAGTTACTTAAAACAAACGTTTTTAATTGGTAATATTGTTGTATCTGCTTTAGTATCAATGAGTATTCTCATTGTTGGTATCTACGATATTATTCCTGCTATAACAAACCAAAATAGAGGAACACAATATTTGTTTTTCGAAATTCTAAGAGATTATGCTGTTTTTGCCTTTATGATAAATCTTTTGCGTGAAATTTTAAAAGATATAATAGATATTGATGGCGATTATAATGCTAAAATGAAAACATTACCAATTGTTATAGGTAGAAAAAGAGCAACTAAAGTGGTATTCTTTCTGTCATTAATTCCACTTTTTGCTATGGTATATTTCATTATTACATATTTGTATAAACAACCAATTGCTGTAACGTATTTTATTGTTTTAATTGTTGGACCACTGCTCTTTTTTAGCGTTAAAAGTTTTTCTGCTGAAACAAAAAAAGAGCTGCATCAACTATCCTCAATTTTAAAACTTGTAATGCTTTTTGGAATACTATCCTTATTATTATATCCTTTTATATTTAACAATGCTTAATCAAAAATTAAAAAATTATAATATCATTTTAGCTTCTGCTTCTCCAAGAAGACAGGAGTTTTTAAAAACTTTAGATATTGTTTTTAAAATTAAATTAAAACCTGTTGAAGAAGTCTATCCAAAAGAATTAAAGCAGGCTGAAATAAGTGATTACCTTT
>JABDPN010000035.1 GCA_013042715.1 Flavobacteriaceae bacterium
TATTATTAATTATTGCTGTTGCAATGTTCGGATTTACTGCAACTGCTCAAGAATTTAGAGCTGGTTTCAATGTTGGTTTACCAACAGGTGATGCTGGTGATGCTTACACATTCGCTTTAGGTGCAGACCTAAGTTACATGTGGAATGTATCTGATACTTTTGATGCAGGTTTAGCTGCTGGTTACAGTCACTTTATGTTAGATGGTGATTTTGAAGGAGACGATGCTTCTTTCTTACCAATCGCTGTAGCAGGTAGATTTGCTGCTTCTGAAGATTTTTCTATTGGAGCTGATTTAGGATACGGAATAGGAATTAGTCCAGATGGAAATGATGGTGGATTCTACTATCGTCCAGTTCTAGGCTATAACCTAAGCGAATCTATGCAACTAACTGGATCTTATAGAGGAGTTAGTGTTGATGGTGGAACTTTTTCTTCTGTCACTTTAGGATTAAACTTTGCACTATAATTAAGTCAAAGATAAAAACTGAAGGGAAGCAGAATGCTTCCCTTTTTTTGTGCTTAAATTTTTGATACTTTTACATTATGAAAAAACTTATCATTATTAATGGTCCAAATCTTAATTTGCTAGGTAAAAGAGAACCTGAGATTTACGGGAGTTTTTCGTTTTCAGAATTTCTTGAAACTATTAGAGAAAAATATTCCAATATTACAATAGATTACTTTCAGTCTAATATAGAAGGCGAACTCATTGATAAAATACAGGAAGTTGGTTTTACTTATGATGGAATTGTATTAAATGCAGCTGCCTATACGCATACGTCTATTGGAATTGGTGATGCAATTAAAGCTATTGAAGCTCCTGTAATAGAAGTCCACATTTCTAATACGTTTTCAAGAGAAGAATTTAGACATCAATCTTATATTTCACCTGTGTCAAAAGGTGTTATTCTTGGTTTTGGACTTCAAAGCTATGAGTTAGCTATACAGAGTTTTATATAGTATTTAAGAGTTTATACTTTCTAATAATGCTTGAATTGCATAATTAAATGTTTCTTCATTATCCATACAATTATCTATTATAATTGAATTGTAAAAATCTAATTTTTCATTTTCAGTATTATATAAATGTAAACCTATAAATAATCTGGATGAGCTATTTCTGTAAAAAAATAATGAAACTTGATAAGTTAAAAAGTATTTTGCAGATTTAGTTTTTATGAATTCTTTTGGGTAATAAGACTTGTACTTTTCATTATTATGTGCAAGTGCACCTGAAGTATATCGTATTTTTTTATTATATATTTTAATCTGTTCATTAGTTGAAAACCTTGGGATACTATCTATAATATCTAAATCTGACTTTAAGAGAGCTTTCTTAATATTTTCTTTAATATCAAAACTTACAAACTTTTCAATATCCTTTTCATCAACTACATCACTACTAGAAATTACAAAAGGTAAAATTCCAATTTCATTTACAGTTTCATTAAGGCCATTATACTTATTAATAAATTTTAATGTTATACTATCGCACTTTGAATTAGCTATAGTTATTAAATTTTCTAACCTTTTTTGATTTCTTAATTCTTTTCGTGCGTTCGATTTTGTGCTATTGCAAGAAAAGATTAAAATGCTTATAATTATTATAAGTAGTAGAAAAGTGTTTTTCATGGTTATATAAAAATAAAAAAGACAGTTAAATTTATAACTGCCTTTTTAAATTATTTTTATTATTGATTATATATGTATCACTTCATCGTAAGCAGCAGCAACAGCTTCCATAACTGCTTCACTCATTGTTGGATGTGGATGAATTGCTTTAAGAACTTCATGTCCAGTAGTTTCTAGTTTTCTACCTAAAACAGCTTCAGCAATCATATCTGTTACTCCAGCACCAATCATATGGCATCCTAACCATTCACCATACTTAGCATCAAAAATTACTTTTACAAAACCTTCTTTATTTCCACCTGCACTTGCTTTACCAGAAGCAGAAAAAGGAAATTTTCCAACTTTAATGTCGTAGCCTTCCTCTTTTGCCTGAGCTTCGGTAAGTCCTACACTTGCAATTTCAGGAGTACAATAGGTACACCCAGGAATATTACCATAGTCTATAGCTTCTACGTGTTGTCCAGCAATTTTTTCTACACAAAGAATTCCTTCTGCTGAAGCAACATGAGCTAGTGCTTGTCCTGGTGTTACATCTCCAATAGCATAATAACCAGGAATATTTGTTTGATAGTAATCGTTTACTAATATTTTATCTCTATCTACAACAATTCCAACATCTTCTAGTCCAATATTTTCTATATTGGTTTTAATCCCTACAGCAGATAACACAATATCAGCTTCAAGAACTTCTTCACCTTTTTTAGTTTTAACAGTAGCTTTTACTCCTTTACCAGAAGTATCAACTGAAGTAACTTCGGCAGATGTCATTATTTTAATGCCATTCTTTTTAAAAGAACGTTCTAATTGTTTAGATACATCATCATCTTCAACAGGAACAACCTTTGGCATAAACTCAACAATAGTAACTTCTGTTCCCATTGAGTTACAGAAGTACGCAAACTCAACACCTATTGCACCAGAACCAACAACAATCATCTTTTTAGGTTGTTTTTGTAACGTCATTGCTTCTCTATATCCAATAACTTTCTTTCCATCTTGAGGTAAGCTTGGT
>JABDPN010000037.1 GCA_013042715.1 Flavobacteriaceae bacterium
ACTGAGGTTGATGAAATTAGAAAAAATAGAGCGCTAGAAATTAAAATTCTTAAGCTTATTTTGCGGTATATTACCTTTTTCATATTGATATTGGAATTATCCTCTAAACTTTGGTACGATTTTTTCATAAAAGAAAAATATTCGGTTATAAAAATCACTCGCAAATGTAACATTTAAAGTGGATTTTGAAAATCTTAACATATTGTATGGAGCTAATTTATAATCATTCTAAATAATAAAACTATAAGTGTTTAAGTTATTAAAGTTTACATTTGCTTAAAAATTGAAATAAAACGAAGATTATGCGCTTAAAAAAATCAATTTTATTTATTTTATTTTTTTCTTTATTTATAAGTGTTTGCAGTGCACAAAAGGGTACTGTAGAAGTTAACCAAAGTGAGGAAATTGACCAACTTTTAGAACTCAAAAAGGAGATTAGTAAAAGTGAAACAAAATTTAAGATTCAAATCTATAATGGAAACAGAAGTGGTGCTTTAAGAGCTAGAACAAATTTTTGGGAATCGTTTAATGAATGGCCTTTAGAGTTGAAATTTGAAACACCAAATTACAAGATTTGGATAGGGAACTTTAAAACAAAATTAGAAGCAGATCGTGCACTTTTAAGGATTAAGAAAAAATTTGGTAATGCATTTATATTAAGACCTAAAAATAAAACATAAAAAAAGGCAGCCAAATGGCTGCCTTTTTAACTTTTAAAACTAATTTATTTCAATTTCTTTTTAACCTCAACTTCTTGGAATGCTTCAATTATATCTAACTCTTTAATATCGTTATAGTTTTTGATTTGCATTCCACAATCATATCCTTTTGCAACTTCTTTAACATCATCTTTAAAACGTTTTAAAGTAGCAAGCTCTCCTGTAAAAATAACTACTCCTTCTCTAATTAATCTAATACCGGAGTTTCTGTAGATTTTTCCGCTTAAAACCATACAACCCGCAATAGTTCCAATTTTGGAAATCTTAAAGGTTTCTCTAACTTCTGCTGTTCCTGTAACTTCTTCTTTAAACTCTGGAGATAACATACCTTCCATTGCGTCTTTAAGGTCATTAATAGCATCGTAAATAATAGAATACGTTCTGATATCTATTTCTTCCTTGTCAGCTAATTGACGTGCATTTCCCATTGGACGTACATTAAATCCAATTATAACTGCATCTGATGCTGAAGCTAGAAGCACATCGCTTTCTGTAATTGCTCCAACACCTTTATGAATAATGTTAACCTGAATTTCTTCAGTAGATAGTTTTTGGAATGAATCTGTAAGTGCTTCTACAGAACCGTCCACATCACCTTTAAGGATAATATTAAGTTCTTTAAAGTCTCCTAGAGCTATACGTCTGCCAATTTCATCTAGCGTAATATGTCTTTGTGTTCTAACAGATTGTTCACGTTGTAATTGGGTACGTTTTACAGCTATAGATTTTGCTTCTCTTTCATCTTCAAATACATTAAACTTATCTCCTGCTTGAGGCGCACCATCTAAGCCTAAAATTGAAACCGGTGATGAAGGCCCAGCAAGTTTAACTTTCTTTCCTCGTTCATCATGCATCGCTTTTACTTTACCACTATGCTTTCCAGCAAGCACATAATCACCTATTTTTAATGTTCCAGCTTGAACCAATATAGTTGACACATAACCACGACCTTTGTCTAAAAATGCTTCTACAACAGTTCCTACTGCTGGTTTATCAGGATTTGCTGTAAGTTCTAATAACTCTGCTTCCAGCAATACTTTTTCTAGTAAATCTTCTACCCCTTGTCCCGTTTTTGCAGAAATATCGTGAGATTGAATTTTTCCACCCCAATCTTCTACTAATAAATTCATGTTTGCTAATCCTTCTTTAATTTTTTCAGGATTCGCATTAGGTTTGTCTACTTTATTTATTGCAAATACAATTGGCACACCAGCTGCTTGGGCATGAGATATTGCCTCTTTTGTTTGAGGCATGATATCATCGTCTGCAGCGACTACAATAATTGCTATATCTGTAACTTGAGCACCACGAGCACGCATTGCTGTAAATGCTTCGTGACCAGGAGTATCTAAAAATGCTATTTTCTGTCCACTTGATAAGGTTACACCATAAGCACCAATATGTTGAGTTATTCCACCAGATTCTCCAGCAATTACATTTTCTTCACGAATGTAATCTAATAAAGATGTTTTCCCATGATCAACGTGACCCATTACTGTTACAATTGGTGCACGAGGTTTTAATTCTTCTGGCTTATCTTCTACTTCCTCAATAGATTCTTCAATATCTGCAGTAATAAATTCTACTTGATAACCAAATTCTTCAGCAACAATGCTTAAAGTTTCGGCATCTAATCTTTGGTTCATGGTTACCATCATACCAAGTGACATACATGCAGAGATAATTTGTGTAACTGAAACATCCATCATTGTTGCCATTTCACTAGCTGTAACAAATTCTGTTACTTTTAGCAATTTACTTTCAGCTGCTTGTGCTGCTAGATCTTCTTCTGTTTTTTGACGATGTTGATCTCTTTTATCTCTTCTGTATTTAGCAGCTTTTCCTTTATTTGCTTTTCCTTGAAGTTTCTCAAGGGTTTCTCTTACTTGCTTTTGTACTTCTTCTGCGCTTGGCTCTTCTTTTACAACTTGAGGTCTTCTTTGGTTTCTACCTTTATAGTTTCCTCTTTGTCCTCGTTGCCCACCTTGTCCTACTTGACCTTGGTTAGGACCTTTACTTATTCTTCTTCTTTTCTTCTTAGCGTCAGTATTTGATTTTGCTGGTTGCTTTTTTTCTTCTTTCTTTTTCTTAGGTTTAGCGAAAACAGAAAGATCTATCTTTTCTCCTGTAGATTTTGGTCCAGAGAGTTTTTGATACTGTGTTTCAACACGTTCTTTTTTAACTTCTTCTACTGGTACTTCTTCTTTTTTTGGATCTACCTTTTTCTCTTGCTCAAGTTGCTTTTTTGGAGTTTTCTTAGCTGCTTCAGATTTTTTGGCAGGGGTTTTCTTTTTAGTTGTTTTTGCTACCTTTTCTTCTTTAGACTCCTCTTTTGCAGGAACATCTTCAGCTGGTTCTTCTTTTTTAGGTTTATTTAATTCAATTTTACCAACTTGTTTAGGGCCAGTGAGTTTAGATTTAGCTTTTACAATTTCTGAAGTAGAAACTTCTTCTTTTTTACGTTTTTCTTCAAGTTCTTTTTCTCTAGCTAGTTGCAATGCTTCCTTTTCTTTTTGTTTTGCTTCACTAACTTCTTTAGACGCTACTTTTTTGCTAGCATCAGTTTGAAACTCATCTGAAAGAATCTCGAAAATTTCGTCTGTTATTTTTGTTGTAGGTCTATGCTCGATCTCAATTCCTTTTTTCTCCAAATGCTCAACAGCACGATCTAAAGAAATATTTAATTCGCGTAAAACCTTATTTAATCTAATTGTACCAGCCATAAATTGCCTTTAAAATACTAAAATATATTATTCTTCAAATTCTTCTTTAAGAATTCTAATAACTTCTAAAATTGTTTCTTCCTCTAAATCTGTTCGTTTTACAAGATCATCTACATCTTGTTCTAATACACTTTTTGCTGTGTCTAAACCAACTTTAGAGAATTCTGCTATAATCCAAGATTCTATTTCGTCTGAGAATTCTGAAAGTTCTACATCTTCTTCTACACCTTCTCTAAACACATCTATTTCATATCCAGTTAATTGACCTGCAAGTCTAATGTTATGCCCACCACGACCAATTGCTTTACTTACTTCCTCTGGTTTTAGAATCACTTCAGCTCGATTGTTTTCTTCATTAAGTTTTATTGATGTAACTCTTGCTGGACTTAATGCTCTTGTGATATATAACTGTGTGTTATTAGTATAATTAATAACATCAATATTTTCGTTTCCTAGTTCACGAACAATACCATGAATACGTGATCCTTTCATACCAACACATGCTCCAACAGGATCAATTCTATCATCATAGGAATCTACTGCTACTTTAGCTTTTTCTCCAGGAATTCTAACTACATTTTTTACAGTAATTAAACCATCGAAAACTTCTGGTATTTCTTGCTCAAACAATTTCTCCAAAAATACTGGAGCTGTTCTAGACATAATGATAGCAGGTTTGTTGCCTTTTAATTCTACACTTTCTATAACACCTCGAACATTCTCTCCTTTTCTGAAGAAATCTGAAGGTATTTGTTTTTCTTTTGGTAAAATGATTTCGTTTCCATCGTCGTCTAATAATATTATAGCTCGATGACGAATATGATGAACTTCTGCAGAATATATTTCACCTTCAAGATCTTTGAACTGCTTATATATTTTTGTATTGTCGTGTTCGTGGATTTTAGAAATTAGGTTTTGACGTAATGCTAAAATTGAGCGTCTTCCTAAGTCTTTAAGTTTTACCTCTTCAGACACGTCCTCTCCAACTTCAAAATCTGGTTCTATTTTACGTGCTTCTGTTAATGAAATTTCTTGATTTGAGTCTTCTACTTCCCCATCTGCTACCACAACTCTGTTTCTCCATATTTCTAAATCGCCTTTATCTGGATTTATAATGATATCAAAATTATCATCTTCACCAAATTTCTTCTTTAATGCATTTCTAAAAACATCTTCTAATATTGCCATTAAGGTTACACGATCTATTAGTTTATCGTCCTTAAATTCTGAAAATGACTCAATTAACGCAATATTTTCCATAACTATACTGGATTAAAATTTTATCTTAACTTTTGCTTCTTTTATATCTTCTAAAGCAATTTCTGCTTCTTTTTCTACTGTTATTTTTCCTTTTCCAACAGGTTTAGGTTCTCTAGCTTTCCAGCTTAACACTATAGCTTCTTCCAAAACTTTAGTAATAATACCTTCAAATTTTTGATTATCTAATGTTTTTACTTTTAGTGTTCTCCCTAAATTCTTTTTATACTGCCTTCTTTGGGCTAAAGGTGAAGCTGCTCCTGCTGAAGCTACTTCTAGGGAAAAGTCTTCTTTGTCTCTATCTAGGTTGTGTTCTATTGCTCTACTTACATAAATACAATCTTCTACAAGAACACCATTATCACCATCAATTATTACTTTAATAGCATTATTATCTTGAATATTAAATTCTATTAAAAATAAATCTGTTCTTTCTTTTAAACAGTCTTGAAGTAAATTGTAAACCTTGTCCTTTAGCATATTTGTATAAAAAGAGGGGACTTTTCGTCCCCTCATTTATTCTTTTTCTTACAACGCTGCAAATATACAACAAATAAATTGATATATACAAGGGCTGAGATATCATTTTTTATTCTTAAATTTATAATTCAATTAACTAAAAAATGAATAAAATACTAGTACCAACTGATTTTTCTGAACAGGCAGATAATGCATTACGTGTTGCTGCTCAATTAGCAAAAAAATACAATGCAGAAATATACCTATTACATTTATTAGAACTTCCTTTAAATGAAGTTGATGCTATGAGTTCTCATAGTGATTTACCAGAAGCTGTATTCTTTATGAAATTGGCTAATAAACGATTTAAAGAAGTATTAAATAAGGACTATATTGAAGGCATAACTGTACACGAAACCATAGAATTCCACCAAGCTTTTGAAGGTATTATGGAAACATGTAAAACTAATAACATAGACTTAATAGTCATGGGGTCTCATGGTGTGAGTGGGTTAAAAGAAATGTTTATTGGGTCGAATACTGAGAAGGTTGTTAGGTCATCTAAAATACCTGTTCTTGTCATTAAAAACAGACATGATGGGTTTGATGTAAACAATTTTGTTTTCGCTTCTGATTTTAAAAAAGATAACAAAAAAACCTACTTACAAGCTTTAAAACTTGCTGAAGCTTTTGATGCTAAATTGCATTTAGTTTTAGTTAATACAGCTAACAACTTTATAACTACTAGTAAAGCTAATACAAGAATTTCAGAATTTATTAAAGAAACACCTTACGAAAATTTCAAAACTATTATTTACAATGAAGAGTCTGTTGAAAAGGGTATTTTGAATTATTCAGAAAGTATCAATGCAGATTTAATTGGCATTGGCACGCATGGAAGACAAGGTATAGCACATTTTTTTAATGGTAGTATTAGCGAAGACTTAGTAAATCATGCTAAAAGGCCTGTTGTGACCTTTAAAATTAAATAACCTATTATTACAAATAAAAAACTCCAACTTTACGAAGTTGGAGTTTTTTTGTTGGCCTACTAGGGCTCGAACCTAGACTCTTCTGGACCAAAACCAGACGTGTTGCCAGTTACACCATAGGCCAATACCTAATTTGAGGATGCAAATTTAGAACAAACTTTTGTTTGCGCAAACATTTTTTTAAGAAAATAAAAATTAACCCTTAACGTTTACTTAAAAACTTTTAGCTCTAACTTATTTATTACTAAATTCGCTGCGAACAACATTTTATAGATTATGACAGACTTCAACTTTAAAAAATGGAATGCCATTTTAGGTTGGTTAGCCTTTTTAATTGCTCTAGTAACATACTGGCTTACAGTAGAACCAACTGTTAGTTTCTGGGATGCAGGAGAATATATTTTAACGTCGTCACGATTACAAGTTGGACATCCACCTGGAGCTCCTTTTTTTCAAATGATGGGGGCTTTTTTCTCACTTTTTGCATCAGATCCATCACAAATTGGCTTTATGACTAATATGATGAGTGCTGCATCCAGTGCTTTAACTATACTTTTTATGTTCTGGTCTATTTCCATGTTGCTTCAAAAACTATCTGGAGGACTAAATAACATAAATAAAAATCAAGCTATAGCTGTTTTAGGAGGTGCGTTTGTAGGAAGCTTAGCTTTTACTTTTACAGATTCTTTTTGGTTTAATGCAGTTGAAACAGAAGTATATGCCATGGCAACCTTGATTTTGTCCATAATGTTTTATTTGGCATTACATTGGGAACAGGATATGGACAAACCAAGAGGTAATAAATGGCTTTTACTGATTTCGTTTATTGTTGGGATTTCATTTGGAGTTCATTTTATGGGATTACTTACAATTCCTGCTATTGGTTTAATTTATTACTTTAAACACTACAAAACCATTACTGTTAAGAACTTTATTGTAGCTAATGTCATTGTGGTTGCTGTCTTACTTTTTATTTTTAAACTATTAGCACCAAATATTTTAAGATTCTTTAGTGCTTTAGAAATTTTCTTTGTTAACACTCTTGGCTTACCTTTTAATTCAGGTTCTATTATTGCTGGAATTATTTTAGTTGCACTTATTTACTTTGGGCTAAAATACACAAGAGATAAAAAATATGTTCATTTAAACACAACCATACTTTGTGTGACTTTTTTAATGTTAGGATTTTCATCATGGTTAATGTTACCAATTAGAGCAAATGCAGATGTTGTTATTAATGAAAATAACCCTTCAAGTGCACGTGAATTATTAGCCTATTACAATCTTGAGCAATATCCAAAAACTCATCTTTTTTATGGGCCACTATTTACAGATCAATATTCTGGTTTAGATGAAAATAATCCTTATGTAGACGATAAACCTAAATATGAAAAAGATGAAAAACTAGGTAGATATGTTGTTGTAAACGATTATAAAAACGCTACTCAAAATTACAACTCTAACCATGCTGCGATTTTTCCCCGAATGTGGAGTGCTGAACATGCTGAGAACTACATGCGATATACAGGCTACCTCAATTTTAATATCAAGCCTGAATACAGAATGCAAAACGATTTAAGATCTATTGTTTCAGATTTTAGAGATCGTGTTAACAAAGGTTATGTAGATACTGAAGACTATAATAAATTTCTTCGCACATATGCCTCATATATTGACGTTGAGAAACCAACATTTCCACAAAACATTGCATACATGCTAGAATATCAATTCGGATATATGTATTGGCGTTATTTTATGTGGAATTTTACTGGACGTCAAGACGATATTCAAGGGAAATACGATATGCATGGCAATTGGTTGAGTGGCATAAAGTTTATTGATGAATTCTTTTTAGGCTATCCTCAAGAAAATCTACCTACAGATGTATTAAATAATAAAGCAAGAAACAACTATTACTTTCTACCACTAATTTTAGGTCTTATTGGCCTATTCTTCCTCTTTAATAAAGACAAAAAGTTGTTTTGGGTCATGTTAGTATTTTTCCTTTTTACAGGTTTAGCTATTCAGTTTTACACTAATGTAAGACCGTTTGAACCTAGAGAACGTGACTATTCTGTTGTTGGTTCTTTTTATGTATTTGCGCTTTGGATAGGGTTTGGTGTTTATGCCATTGCTGATCGGATTTTAAAGCACAGTAAAAGTGTTTTAGTTGCTCCAATTGTTTCACTCATATGTCTAATACTTGTTCCTGGAATTTTAGTTGCTAATAATTGGGATGATCATGATAGATCTGGAAGAGAAACGGCTCATGCCATGGCCATAAAATACCTTGAATCTTGTGAGCCAAATGCTATATTATTTACCATTGGAGATAACGACACGTTCCCGCTTTGGTATGCACAAGAAATTGAAGGTATAAGACGTGACGTTCGAGTTGTAAACACAAGTCTTTTCCAAACCGATTGGTACATAGACCAAATGAAACGTAAAGCTTACGATAGTGATCCAATACCTTCCCAGCTTTTGCACGATAAGTATAAGTATGGCACAAGAGATTATATCCTTAAAGAAGTAATTACTAAAGATACACTATATATAAAGGACTTCTTAGGCTTTATAACAAGTGATAATCCTAAAACTAAATATAAATACTTTTTACAGCAAGAAGGTTATGACACTAGTCGGGCAAGAAATCAGGAATTAAATGCTAACTACATGCCAACAGAACATGTTAGAATTCCTGTAGATAAAGCAGCTGTATTAAGACATGGAATTGTTAAAAGAAAAGATGCGGATTTAATTGTTCCACATATTGATATTAAGATTACAGGAAATGCGTTATACAAAAACAGGCTATTAATGTTAGATATAATTGCAAACAATAACTGGAAAAGACCAATATATTTTACAGGTGGAGCTTTTGGAGATGATGACTATATATGGATGAAAGACTACCTTCAATTAGATGGATTATGCTATAAACTTGTTCCTATAGAAACAGCAGTCGATAAAGCAAATCCTTTTGATATGGGACGTGTAAATTCAGAATTAATGTACAACATGGTAAAATCATGGGATTGGGGAAATAGTGGTAACCCAGATGTTTATCATGATGTTGAAACACGTAAAAATGGAATTACTTATAGAGGAAATTTAGCACGTTTAATTGAAGCTTTAATAAACGAAGATGAGCATGAAAAAGCTGAGGAAATTGCCGATTTAGCTATGAATAAAATGCCTGTTGACATCTTTGGATACTATACACTTTTAGAACCATACATTGGAGCCTATTACGAAGTTGATGCTAAAGAAAAGGCTAGAAAATTATATCTAGATGTTTCAAAAAAATATCAGGAAAATCTCATTTATTTAAGCAGCCTGGAAATTAGCCAGCAAGAGCAGTTAGCCGAAGATATTTATGTGGACATAGAGCGTTATAGAGCATTAATTGATGTGGTTGCTATTTATGATGATTCTGATTTCTCTGAAACGGAAATGAAAAAATTTAATGATTATTTACGACTCTTTGGAGTTGATGATGAACCAGAAATTGATTCAGAAATTCCTCTAGAAAATTTAGAAATAGACAGTGTAGACT
>JABDPN010000043.1 GCA_013042715.1 Flavobacteriaceae bacterium
TGGCACTACTACTATTAATTTAAAAAATGATAAGCTTTACATGTCAATGGATGAAACTCCAATATTTAAAGCAGAACTTTCACATTGGAACCATAGCATATTTACATTTAGATTTGATACAAAACTAGCTTCACTTCCTGAAGGTAAACTCTGGTTTGACTTAGATAAAAATGGTGAAATTATTAAGCTACATATTGATGTTCCAAACCCTGATTTTTTCTTCGATGAGTTTGAGTTTATAAAAAATTAATAATTTAATTTGAATCATTCAGAACTTAAAGACTTTTTAGATTCTAAGGTCATTCAATACAATAATCCAAGATTTATTGAAAGTGATCCTATTCAAATTCCACATCAATTTAGTAAAAAGGAAGATATTGAGATTGCTGCATTCCTAACAGCTGCAATAGCTTGGGGAAATAGAAAAAGTATTATTAAGAATTCCAAAAGAATGATGAAGTTACTTGGTTATTCACCATTCGAATTTATTATAAACCATTCTGAAAGCGATTTAGAATCTTTAAAATCGTTTGTACATAGAACGTTTAACGGATTGGATTTTATTCAGTTTGTAAAAAGTTTAAAACACATTTACACAACACATAATGGTTTAGAATCTGTTTTTGCTAAACACGCTAAAGAAGATTCTTTACAAGAATCCATTCATTATTTTAAACAGTATTTTTTTGAAATTGAACATCTACAACGTACACAAAAGCATATAAGCGATCCTTTGAAAAACTCAGCTGCAAAACGCATTAACATGTTTTTACGTTGGATGGTAAGAAAGGATAATGCTGGAGTTGACTTTGGAATTTGGGAAAGCCTCTCTCCTGCTCAATTGTCTTGTCCTCTTGATGTTCATTCTGGTAATGTAGCTAGAAAATTAGGCTTGCTTACAAGAAAACAAAACGATGCCAAAGCACTACAGGAATTAGATAATACGTTGAGAGGCTTTGATGCTTCAGACCCTGTTAAATACGATTTTGCACTATTTGGATTAGGTGTTTTTGAAGGATTTTAATTTTTATAATATCTAGAATTATTTAGACCAATTTTAAATATCAATCTTTTGTGATTTCAATTCACAAAACACTTATCTTTATATAACTACTTACTAAAGAAAACCTTAGCAAGGTTTTTTCACATTCCTTATATTTTAGGTTTTCTAGATACTTTTGATCTAAAGGTAGATATTTAAGCTATCTAATAGGTATTAATCCTATTGGTTTCTTCCCCTCTTCGTTGTGTTTAATTGATATTATAATAATAAACTTTAAAATTTATTGAGAAATTAAAACTTCAATAACATCTAAAATATTTTTAATTATGAAAACTAAAGAAAATAAAACACTATGGTGGATAACACGAGTGTTGAGTATTTTAATAATTGTAGGTTCTATAGCGTTTTACCTAGCTTATACATTATTTCCGGAATCAGGAGAAGGTAATCCATTAACTACAAAAGAAGTTATTGGATTCTGTTTTGTGGTAATTGGTTTTATTGGACTTCTTCTAGCTTGGAAATGGGAATTAACAGGAGCAATTATATCACTAGTAGCTTATGTAGCATTAGCTGTAATTTATCCAATGATTCTTGTTCCAAGTCCAATGTATCTGTGGCCAGCTACAGCTATATTATTTATTGTGCTTTGGAAAAGGAATAAAAAATATTCAAATCAACAGAATATAGCCAATTAAAATAATTGTCATGAAAATAAAATTTTTACCTCAGACTAGGTTTGGAAAATGGTCAATTGCATTTATCTGTGCATTTATAATAATACTCTGGATTTTCTTTTTAATAGCCAAAACAGCTGAAATAAAAGGAGATTCATTCTTTGATACGCTGTCCTTAGCTATTCCATTGTTACTTGCAGGTATTTCGGGAGTAATGGCCCTAATTTACGGTACTATTAGTATTATTAAATCTAAAGAAAGGTCTGTTTTTGTTTTCCTAGCCAGTTTATTAGGATTTTTAGTTTTACTCTTTACACTTGGTGAACTGTTTGTAGACCATACCTAAATTTTTATATAAAAAATAGCCTTGCATTTCTGCAAGGCTAATTTTAATAATGGATAAATGGAGCTCAAGATTTATCCTTAAACTTTAGTAATCTAAAAATAGATAATGTCATTTTTTTAAACTATGATATATGTCAGTTTATAAAAAGTGCATGTTTTAAGTGTTATTGCATTTGTAAAAACTACAAATAATTATGAAGATTATTTGTACTTTTTTCAATAGAAAAATAGTGATTTAGCATTATATTTATATAAGTACAAAATTAGTTAGTCATGAAAACACTAAAAACTATTATTCGGTTACTTGCAGCTGTTATCTTAATAGCTTTTCAGCAAGCTTTAATTATTGGAATTGGTTTTCTTGTTTATGTTGAGAACTCAAATACTATAGGGATTTTAATCTGGCTACTGTGTTTACCAATGCTGTATCTAAATTATAAAACATATAAATATGTTATGAAATATGGATTTATTAACTTCATGACTATAAATGCAGACACTTCTGATATTGATGTTCCTAAAGGAAAGCGTTGGTATGATGATAAAGTATAAATAGAAATTGAGTGATTATTTTAACTTACTACAAATCTATCTAAAAAAATTTATTATCCTTTTAACCATGAATTTCTTAAGTCTATTTGATCTTTAGTTGCATTTTCGTCAGGTATCAATGTTACACCTGTTGTGTAAGATTGTTCTGCTGTAGTTTTAATAATGATTTCTTCTCCATCTCTTTCAAGTTTCATTTCAATTTCTGCACCTGGTTGCAGCATATATAATTTCATAAATTGTTGTTGTGCTTTTTCCATATCAACTAACTCTCCATTAAACTCTTTAACAATATCTTCTGGTAAAACACCTTGGTCATTCCAAAAACTATTGTCTTTAACCAAACCGTTAAATCTAATTACTTGTTTTTCTGTATCAGATTTAAAAATTACTGCACCATCATTCATTACAAAATTTGTTTCAATTTTAGACTCCTTTTTAGTTAAACCAACTTTATTAAAAAAAACATCGTAATCTATTGGTGTGTTTCCAATTACATGCGTATTAAAAAAATCTCCAATACTTGGATATGTTATTCTTATAATCTCATCAATTAATTTATCATCTTCAAATGGCTTGTTAATTCCATATTTCATAGATAATTCTTTTATTAAAGACAAAAGACTTCTGTTTCCTTCGCTTTCTTCTCTAAGCAAAATATCTAAACACATACCAATTAAAGCTCCTTTCTGGTAAACATTTAAATAATTTTTAGAATAATTACTTTCTAACACATTTTCACTCATTTCGGTAAAACTCATGATATCATCAAAGCTTCTTGAAGTATTAATTTTATTTAGCATTGCTGAGTAGAAATTTGCTTCATCAATTAATCCTTTACTTATCTGGAAATGATCAGAAAAATATTCAGTAACACCTTCATATAACCATAAGTGCTTTGAAAATGTGGGACTTGCATAATCAAAATAATGAACATCTTCGGAATGAAGTGTTAATGGCGAAACAATATGAAAAAACTCATGAGATACGACATCTGTCATACTTGTTGCCAATGCTTGCGCAGGCAAACTTTCTGGATAAACAACAACCGTTGATTTATGATGTTCTAAAGCGCCAAAACCTTTTGGAGCGCCTTCTCCCATTGTCGAAAGGAATAAGAAAATATCGTATCTTGCTGTTGTATTTAACTCTCCTAAATAATCTTTTTGAGCTTGCATCATTTCAAAAATAGTTTCTTTGATACTAGAAGCTGAGTGTATTTTATTTGGCGAGTAAACACTCAAACCAACTGTTATATTTCCTACTTTAAATTCTTCAACATCAATATTTCCAAACATCATTGGATTATCCATTATTTCAAAATAACGAGGTACTTTATAAGTAGTTGTAATTGTTCTACCAATTGGACCAGATTTTAGTGCTGAATGTTTTATAGCAGAAGATCGTGTAAATGTTGCAGGTGATTTAATATCCAAGACATATTCATTATTTTTTAAAGAATCAAAATAACCAACAAAACCATGGAGATTAAGTACAAAAACATCTTCTTCAATATTTGTTCCAGCAGGAGAAAATGGTATTTCATTTCCTAAACCTCCTACGACTTCCTGATCGAATGTATCATTTACTAAATATTTAATTTTGTCTAACTCAGTTGCATTTTTAATAGACCAAGAATTGAGATCAATTTGATTAACTTCTAACTCTTTTCCAGAATAATCAAAAGCCTTTAAACCTTCAATAAACCTTCCAAAATTACTAATAGTATAGGTTCCAGGAATGACTTTAGGTAATCTATATATAATACTATCCAACTCAAATCTACCTGGGTTTACAGTAACAGGAACTTTATCTTCAACAACTGCCGTTAAATCTATATGAACTATAATTGGATCCTTTGATTTTAAACTATCTGTGTTTAAAGTTGAGCTTGCAAATGTTTTAAATGCAATAAATAATAGACTATAAATAAGTAAATTTTTCATTGTAATTTGTTTTAATATATATGACTTTAATACTTAGTAAGTGTTACAATTTAATTAATCGAATTTTTTAAAATATAAATTTAAGGTATCTTAGTTTAATGAATCTTCCTCTTATTAGTATTTTAACACCTTTTAAGAATACGGCTCATTATTTAGATGAATGTATACTTTCAATTCAAAGTCAAACCTATAAAAATTGGGAACTGTTAATTGTAGACGATGGTTCTTCAGATAATAGTTATAATAAGGTTAAGCAATATGCAAAAGGAGATTCTAGAATTAAGCTTTTCAAAAATCACGGCAAAGGGATTATTAATGCTTTAAAACTAGCGTATAGCCATGTAAATGGCGAATTTATAACGCGAATGGATAGCGATGATGTCATGGCAGAACTCAAGCTAGAAACCATGATTAATTTACTTCAAATATATGGTAAAGGTCATGTTGCAATTGGCATGGTTGCTTATTTTTCAAATCAAGGTGTTAGCGATGGTTATTATAAGTACGAACAATGGCTAAATAATTTAACTGCTAATGGTACAAATTATTCTGAAATCTATAAAGAATGTGTTATTCCTTCACCTTGTTGGATGACCTACAAAAGTGATTTAGAAAACTGTGAGGCCTTTTACCCAGATCGATATCCTGAAGATTACGATTTAACCTTTAGGTTTTATAAACATGGTTTAAAATGTATACCATGTGAAGAAGTATTACATTATTGGAGAGATTATAACACAAGAACATCCAGAACTCACGAACATTATGCACAAAACTATTTTTTAGACATAAAACTTCACTATTTTCTGGAACTGGATTACGATTCTACAAGATCATTAGTAATTTGGGGAGCTGGATTTAAAGGAAAAACCATTGCTAAAAACTTAACAGAAAAAAAAATTCCGTTTTACTGGATTTGTGATAATCCCAATAAAATTAAAAAAGAAATCTATGGAACAGAACTTAAGCCTTTTCAGTATTTAGAAGATATTGAAAACCCACAAAGTATTATTACAGTTGCAAATTCTAAAGCTCAAGAAGAAATTAAATCGTTTTTGACTAAACAAAACATGAAAGCAATGCTAGATTACTTTTTCTTTTGCTAAAAGTTTTAAAAAATTGCTAAATATTGAGTTGGAAATTCTTAAACTTATATTTTTCGTTTAAGTTTGTTATAGATTACACTATTTAAAAACACATGCAGTTTAAACATCCCGAAATTCTTTACGCTTTATTTTTACTGCTCATTCCTATTATTGTTCATTTATTTCAACTTAGACGCTTTCAAAGTATTGAATTTACTAATGTTAAGTACTTAAAACGTGTTGCAATGCAAACACGCAAAAGTTCTGTAATAAAAAAATGGTTAACACTTATCACAAGATTATTACTACTTGCTGCTTTAATTTTAGCCTTTGCCCAGCCATATCTTGCTAATAAAAAGGCATTAAACCAAGCATTAGAATTAGTAATCTATTTGGATAATTCCTTTAGCATGAATGCTAACGGAACTAATGGAAAACTTTTAAAACGTGCTGCACAAAACCTAATTACTGAAATTCCAGAACAACAAAAATTTTCCCTATTTACCAATACTAGTATTTACAATTCAGTTACAATTAATGACATAAAAAGCGAATTAATAGAACTCGATTATAGTGCTACAAGACTAGATTATAAAGCTGTCTTGCTTAAAGGAAAACAGCTATTCTCTAAAGATAAAAGCACTTTAAAACAGTTTGTTTTTGTTTCAGATTTTCAGAAAAATCAAGGAGATTTAACTAATTATAATGATTCTAATTATACGTTAAACCTTGTAAAATTAATTCCTGAAAATACTTCAAACATTAGTATTGACAGTCTTTACCTTAATAATAATGACTTACATGTTAAGCTCAATAGTCAGTTAAATACTTTAGAAAATCTTTCTGTTTCTTTATTTGATAATGATAACCTCATTGCAAAATCTGCAGTAACTGAGAATAACAACAATATTGTATTTACTTTACCTATTTCAATTATTAATGGAAAAGTTGTTATTGAAGATTCAGGATTAATTTACGATAATTCCATGTTTTTTAATATTAATGAAGCATCAAAAATTAAGGTCTTAACCATTAATGATGCAGAAGATAATTATTTAAAAAGCATCTTTTCTGAAGATGAATTTACATATACTTCAAAGTCTGTTAATCAATTAAACTTTAGTACAATTTCAGAATATAATTTGGTTGTTCTAAACGAGTTAGATAACCTAAGTTCTGCTTTAATTGTTTCGCTAAATAGTTTTATTAATAATGGTGGAAGCCTTTTAGTTATTCCTTCAAATGAAATAAGTTTAAATTCTTACAATCAATTAGTTAACAGATATAATATTAATTTCAATGATAAAATTAAATTGGCAAGATCTGTAACAACAATTAATTTTGATCATCCTATTTACAGTAACGTTTTTGATAAAAATGTTACTAATTTTCAGTATCCGAAAGTCAACAATTTTTATACTGTTAGTTCTGCTCAAGAGCCTGTTTTAAAACTTGAAGATACCAATGTGTTCTTAACATGCAATCAAAATGTATTTGTATTTGCTTCAGCTTTAAATACAATCAATTCAAACATTACAAATTCACCCTTAATTGTTCCTACACTGTATAACATTGGAAAACAGAGTTTGAAACATCCAAAGTTGTATTATAACATTGGAAAAGAGAATAAAATTGATGTTGATATAACCTTACCTTCTGATGCTATTCTAAAAATTAATAACGCTACAGGAAGTTTTATTCCCTTACAACAAACGTACAGTAATAAAGTAACCATTACAACTACAGAACAACCTGCTAAAGCAGGAACTTATTCTATTCAATATAACGACCAATCACTTAAGAACATTAGCTTCAACTATACCAGAAAAGAAAGTGTTTTAGAATATTACAGTACAGAAGAATTAAAAGATTTCAATCTAAGTACTTCTATTCCAACACTGTTTAATACTATAAAAAATGATACAAATGTTAACGAGCTATGGAAATGGTTTGTTATTTTTGCAATGGTATTTTTAGTCTTAGAACTACTCATCCTAAAATATTATAAATGAATGTACTTCTAAAATCTGCAACTGTTATAGATTCTAAAAGCGAATATCATAATGAAACTGTAGATATTCTAATTGAAAAAGGAACAATAACTAAGATTTCTAAGCGAATAAGTAATCCTAATAACTTTACCGAACTAAGATTAAACAATCTCCATGTTTCTCAAGGATGGTTTGATAGTAGCGTCTCATTTGGTGAACCAGGTTACGAAGAGAGAGAAACCATTGACAATGGACTTAAAACTGCAGCTGTTTCTGGATTTACAGATGTTGCTGTTAATCCAAATACTAATCCAGCTATAGACAGTAATAGTGATGTTAGTTTTCTAATGACTAAAGCACAGAATAATGCAATAAATATCTATCCAATTGGTGCACTTACTATGCATTCTAATGGAGAAGAACTAGCTGAATTATTCGATATGCAAACTGCTGGAGCTGTTGCTTTTGGTGATTACAAAAAATCTATAAGTAATGCTAACCTCATGAAGATTGCACTACAATACGCAACGAATTTTGATGGCTTAATCTGTGCTTTTCCACAAGATAAAAGTATTGCTTCAAATGGTGCAATGAATGAGCATATTCAAAGTACAAAATTAGGATTAAAAGGCATTCCAAATCTCGCAGAAGAGTTATGCTTAGCTAGAGATTTGTATTTATTAGAGTATACTGGAGGGAAACTTCATATACCAACAATTTCTACTGCAAAATCTGTTGAGTTGATTAGAGAAGCCAAACAGAAAAAATTAGATGTAACCTGTAGTGTAGCTATTCATAATCTGTATTTTACAGATACTGTTTTAAGTGAGTTTGAAACACGCTTTAAAGTTTCTCCTCCACTTAGAACTCAAAACGACATAGATGCCTTACTAGAAGGACTTAAAGATGGCACTATAGATATGGTTACAAGCGACCATAGTCCTCTAAATATTGAACTTAAAGACAAAGAATTTGATTATGCAACGCCTGGAACAATTGGTCTAGAAAGTGCTTTTGGTGCATTAAATAGTATAGTGCCATTAAAGACAACAGTAAAACTTTTAACTAAGGGTAAAAATCGTTTTGGTGTCGACACTCATTCAATTAACATTGGTGAGAAAGCAGTAATAACTTTATTTAATCCTAAGACAAAATATACATTTACTAAAACAAATATTTCTTCAAAATCTAAAAACTCAATCTTTTTAAATAGTGATTTAAACGGTGAAGTTTATGGTATTATTAATAACAACAAGTTAAAGCTTAATTCATAATGAATTCTGAATCTAAAGTACAAGGTAAAACTGCTGCAATAATCAGTTATTTCTGGTTATTTGGAGTAATTATTGCCTTTTTCATGAATAATGATAAAAAGCATACTTTTGTAAGTTTTCATATTAGACAATCTTTAGGTTTATGGATTACATACATGATAATTGGTTACTTACAAGGCTTTTTTGATAGTTTTATGATATCAGTTTCATTTTGGATTTTCTTTGGAGTATTATTTCTTTATGGCATATTCACAGCCATATCTGGAAAAGCAATTCCTGTTCCTTTAATTGGTAATTTTTATCAAAAACTTTTCGCAAATCTAGGACGCTAAATGAGTATAACTAATTTTTCTCTTGAACATATAACAAGACCTTCTATTTTAAATCAAAATGCACCTTTATTAATCATGCTACATGGTTATGGAAG
>JABDPN010000051.1 GCA_013042715.1 Flavobacteriaceae bacterium
TAATGGTTATAAAAGATGGAAAAGCCGAACTTAAAAATATGTCGTCTAACATTTTTGATGGTGACTTAGCAATTTCTGGTTTAGTAGACACAAAACCAAAAATACCTACTTTTAATATGTCTCTTGGGATGAATAGTTTTGATATCTCGCAATCGTTTAACCAATTAGATTTATTACAAAATTTAGCTCCAATTGCAAAAGCTTTAAAAGGCAAGCTTAATACATCTATAAAATTATCTGGATTATTAGATAATGAGTTTAAACCTAACCTGCAAACAGTTTCAGGAAATGCATTAGCTGAATTGCTTACTACTAAAATTGAACCTAAAAATGCAGCTATTTTGAACCTACTTGGTGATAATATCAATTTTATAGATTTTGAAAAATTAGACTTAAAAAACCTAAAAACAGATATAAGTTTTAAAGATGGACAAGTTGCTATAAAACCTTTCAATTTAAAATATCAAGACATAGACATAAAAGTTGAAGGCACTCATGGTTTTGATAAGAGCTTATTGTATAATGCTGTTTTTGATGTGCCTACAAAATACTTAGGTAGTGAAGTTAATAGACTTATTGGAAAAATAGATAACGAATCTGTTAATGACATTTCTATTCCTGTTACTGCAAATATTGGAGGAACATTTACTGCTCCAACTGTAAAAACCGATTTAACAAGTGGTGTTTCTTTGTTAACCCAAAAACTAGTTGAAATTGAGAAGCAAAAACTAATCAACAAAGGAAAAGATGAAATAGGTAATATTCTCGGAGATATATTAAATAAACCTAAGGATAGTACTACAACTAAAACAGATAGTACTAAAACAAAACTTGAAGAAAGCGTAAAAGATGTTTTAGATAATCTTTTTAAGAAAAAGAAAACTGAAAAAGACACTATTAAAGAATAATTTGGTTTTTCTCCTTTAATAGTTGTTTATTTGCGCCATACTTTTAGTTAAGGTCTATTTTTGTATATCTTTTATTAACTGCAAATAAAACTTTATAACCTTACATTTTAGCTAATTTCTTACAGTATCAGATTTATTTATAAATGACAGTAAGAGTCTTTTAAATTTAGAAATTATGCTAATTATCCCTATTAAAGATGGCGAAAATATAGAACGTGCATTAAAACGTTATAAAAACAAATACAGAAAAACCAAGCAGCTCAATACACTAAGAAGTAAAAAGCATTTTACTAAAAAATCTGAAAAACGCAGAGAAGAAGTTGCTAAAGCGAAATACAAGGAAATACTAAGACAAGCAGAAGAGTATTAGAATACATCAATCCCAACTACTAACCCTTCGTTACTTCTTACATTAAAAACAGTTTCATCTTCAAAGATAAGATATTGACCTTTTATACCGACTAATTTTCCAGTATACTCAGGAGTTTTAGATAGGTTTAAAGACTTTGGTTTTGTTGGATATTTATAGACTGGAAATTCCAAATTTGTTTCAGTATTACTTTCAATAAAATATGCTTTAGCTTCTTCTGGCATTGAAGTTTTTAAGCGTTCTCGCCATTCAACTAAATTTTCATCTACTATATCATTTTTAAGCATGTTTCGCCAATTGGTTTTATCAGCTACATATTCTTTTAAAGCTACTTCTGTAATACCCGCAAGATATCTATTTGGCACCTCAACAATTTCTATAGCTTCATGTGCTCCTTGATCTATCCAACGTGTTGGAACCTGATTTTTTCGTGTTACACCAACCTTTACATTACTGGAATTAGCTAAATATACAATATGTGGTTGCAATTGTACTTTTTTCTCGTATTCTAAATCGCGATCTTCTTTATCCAAATGTGCTGTACTTAATTCTGGTCGCATAATCCAATCTGCAGCTTGAGGAATCTCGAAAAAACAAGACTGACAAAATCCTTGTCTGTAAATAGGTTTGTCCTTACTGCAATTTAAACATTGATGCTTTACAAAACTGATTCTAATCGTTTTGTTCAACATCTGATTCATGTTTATAAAATCATTTTCAAAAACTAAAAAGTACTGAATTGGACTATCATATTCAGTTTCCATTTTTGTAAGCACACCTTGATACAGCATATAAAGATTTTTGTTATTTTAGTTACCTCGTAAAGATAGCTATTCTATGCCAATTCCAATTGTAAATTCTATTGCCTCGTGGATTTT
>JABDPN010000147.1 GCA_013042715.1 Flavobacteriaceae bacterium
ATATAATAGATAGAACCTATTATCATTCCAAAAAAGACGCTCCAAACATAAAGCTCAAAATGAACAATGAGATAATCCAGGATTTTAGAAACGCTAAAATAACTAAAAATCATTCCTAAGAACAATAGTCCTAAAAAATGACCATTTGTATAACGAAAAAAACTTTTAAAACGTCCATTAAAAAGTAGTTTAAAAGCAGTTCCATTAACACGTTGTAAGGAATAAATAAATTCTTCGTAAAAACCAGCTACAAAAGCAACAACACCACCAGAAACTCCTGGAACTTTGTTTGCTGCTCCCATTCCTAGTCCTTTAATAACCAGAAATAAAGCATCTTTAAACGAGCGTTTACTTTGCATTATAATTGTTTTCTGTTTCTACTACCCAATTTTTCAAGAACTAAAATAGTTAAAAATCCTATTATCATTAGTCCTATAGCAAACCCAATTTTAGGATCGCCTTCAAAAGTAAAAGGTGAAATACTCTCTTCTATTACAGGAACTTCTATGCCTTTTGAATTTAGTCTCGTTGTAATGGTTTTTTTCCATGGCCAAATCTTATTTAACGAGCCAAAAATAAAACCTGTTAATAAAGCTAGAGTTAGATTGTGATAATACTTAAATAGCCATTTTAATAGTTTTGAAAACGACAATATTCCTACTACAGCACCACAAGCTAAAATAGCTAATGTTTTAATATCTCTAGCATTTATAGCATCCAGAACAGGACTATAAGCACCAAGTAAAACAAGAATAAAAGCACCAGAAATACCAGGAAGAATCATAGCACAAATGGCTAAAGCACCTGCAAAAAACAAAAACCAACTGGAACTATTCACTGCCATTGAAGGAAGTGTTGTGATGTAAAAGGCTACAAATGCACCAATTATTAGTCCAAGAACTATCCATATATTCCATTTTGTAATTTGTTTTCCAACAAAGAATATACTTGCCAGAACTAAACCAAAAAAGAATGACCAAAGTAAAATAGGTTCATTTTCTAATAACCATTTTAATCCTTTGGCTAATGTTAAAATGCTAAAACCTATTCCTAGAAAAAGAGCTAATAGAAAATTACCATTTAGTTGTTTCCATCCAGCTTTAAATCCTTGTTTAAAAAAGGTTTTTAGCAAGTCAAAATTCACATTGTTTATTGTTGTAATAAGTTCTTCGTAAATTCCAGAAATAAAAGCAATGGTTCCTCCAGAAACACCAGGAACAACATCTGCTGCTCCCATTGCTAAGCCTTTTAATGATATAATAAGATAGTCTGTTAAACGTCTTTGCATAATTGTTTAATTACAAAGGTTAAAGGTATGGATTTTTAGTCGATAAATGGGATATTAATAATCTGAAGATTACTTAAAATCGATAAGGTTTTTCTTTAAATATTTAGTGATCTTATTCTAATTAGGTTACTTAGAAGTCTTCTTAAAATTTGCAATTATCTTTTGAACAGAATTACGCACATAAACTTTTGGGAATAACTCTTCCATAATAAAGATATGTTCTGGATTTGCATGTAATGCATTGCTTAAATGAATATAGCCATCTTCAGCTTTGTTCAATAAGAAATATAAACCAGAAAGTCTAAATTCAATTTCTTCATTATCTGGATAGAATTCTGAGGCTTGATTTAAGGTACTTAAAGCTTCATTAAATTCGCCAATTTTAATTAAAATATCTGTCCTCGCAATCCAAGTTTCAATTTCGTAATTCCCTAATTCTAATGTTTTTTTATAACCTCTTTCTGCTTCTGCTAAAAGGTTTAAACGATGGTTAATTTGAGAATAAAGTTTCCAATACACCACATTTTGTGAATCAATATTTATAGCTTTATTGATGTAGTGTAATGCTTTTACATACTTCTTTTTCTTGAAATAATAATTAGTTATTGCAATCCATCCTTTATCTAATAAAGGATCTTCTTTTACTGTTTTATAATAATGTTGAACAGCTAATTCATCGTCATTTAATTTCTCGTAACAACTACCAATTCTTAGTAATGCAAACGAAGTGGGATCGTCTATTGCAAGCGTTATCTTGTAGTTTTCTATAGCTTCAGAACATCTGTTTAACTGTTCTAAAACTTGACCTTTTTCAAGATAAGCACCAATAAATGTATCGTCTGAATATATTGCAAAATCAAAAGCTGTAAGTGCTTTTTCATAAGCTTTGATTGTAACATATTGTTTTCCTAATTGATGCCAAGCGACTTCGCAATACGGATTTTTATCTAAATAACTTGTAAGGTAATTTATAGCTTCATTGTATTGTTCCAGATATTCAAAACAGTACATAACATTATACAACGCAGAGTAATCTTGGTAATCGTTTTCCAGACACAACATGAAGTTAAGTTTTGCTTCTTCATAAAGGTCTAAAAACAAATATTCCATTCCTATTAACGAATAAATATCTGAAGGATCTTGTGCATAAATTAAAGCCTGCTCAAACAACTCAATGGCTTTTTTATGATCGTCTGTTTTAGAAAATATATTTGCCTTTTGTATGTAAATCTCTTCGTTAGTTGGTTCTAGAGCATAGAGTTCCTCTAAAAGTTGACTGGCATCATCAAACTTATTCTCGTAAACATAGAGTTCTACCTTAAAGAGTTTTAGATTAATAGACGTTGGATGCTGAGTTAAGCCTAATTTTATAGCTTTTTTAGCTAGAGAAATCTTTCCAATATCAAGATAATGATGGATAATGTTTTCAAATTCATTGGAGTCGAAGAATAAGACATCGTTTGTCTTTAACATAGACTCGAACTTAGATAATGATAGATTTTGGTTGTCGTCAAACGGACTAAACTCCATAGGCAATGTTATGTTGTTTAACTGAAATAAATTTAG
This sequence comes from Flavobacteriaceae bacterium, assembly GCA_013042715.1. GTDB lineage: Bacteria > Bacteroidota > Bacteroidia > Flavobacteriales > Flavobacteriaceae > Site-B15. The sequence continues at coordinate 2,855 of JABDPN010000147.1, forward strand.
TATTTCTATCTAATGATAATAGGTGAGGTGCTCATTGTTTTCAACAAAGTAATTAACAAGTTTTTTCAATCTAGTGAACTATATCGCAACTTTGTTCAACACTTTTTTAATAATCTCGCAGCCTTTAATAAGTTCTTCTTTCGATATTGTTAATGGTGGTGTAATACGAATTGCGCGAGGTTCAAACAATAACCAAAATAGGATTAATCCCTCATCTTGACATTTTAAAATCACTTGGTTTGTTATTTCTGATGATGGTGTTATCGCAGCAAGCATAAGACCTTTGCCTCGTATTTTTTGAATTAATGGATGTTTAAGGTATTCACGAATAAGTATTTCTTTTTCTAAAGTTTGTTCTATTAAGTCACTTGATAGAACTTCTGATAGCGTTGCCAAAGCTGCTGAAGCTATAACTGGATGACCTCCAAAAGTTGTAATATGTCCTAATTTAGGATTGTCTTTTAAGTGCGACATCATATCCTTTGATGCTGTAAAAGCTCCAATAGGCATACCTCCACCAAGACCTTTTCCTGTTACTAAAATATCTGGAATGCAGTTGTAATGTTCAAAACCAAATAGCTTTCCTGTTCTACCTATTCCTGGTTGGATTTCGTCAAGAATCAATAAAGCATCAACTTCATTGCAACGCTTTCTTACTTTAGAGAGATAATCATTTTTAGGCTCAATAAAACCAGCTCCACCTTGAATGGTTTCTAAAATAACCGCAGCAGTATTTTTAGTTATGTATTTTAATTCGAATTCGTTATTAAAATCAATAAAGCGAACATCTGGAATTAAAGGTCTAAATGCTTGTTTACGTTCTTCAAAACCCATAATGCTCATAGAACCCATTGTATTTCCATGATAAGCATAGTTTGCAGCAATTATTTCTGAACGTCCAGTGAATTTTTTAGCTAATTTTAAAGCACCTTCAATGGCTTCTGTTCCAGAATTTGTGAGATATGTAGTTTCTAAAGGTTTTGGTAAGTTTTCAGCTAAGAGTTTTGAAAGTTCAACAGCTGGTCTTTGAATATATTCTCCATAAACCATAACATGCATGTACTGATCTAATTGCGATTGTATTGCAGAAACCACTTTTGGATGGTTATGACCAAGGGTACAAGCAGATACACCTGCAACAAAATCTAAATAAGCTTTGTTATTTGTATCATATATATACGAACCTTTTGCACGAGCTATTTCCATAGCTAATGGATGTGGTGTTGTTTGCGCTTGATATTTAAAAAAGTCTGTTTTTATTGCTTTTCTTTTTTAACTGATATTGAATCTATAGGTTTCTTCAACTTTTCTTTAATGTTTAATCGTTTTGCAGCTTTGTTTTTAGCTTTTTTCTTGCCTTTTTCTGCTTTTGGTTCGGCAGTTTTTACACGTTCTATTAAATTGTTATCTTCAAAATCTTCAGCTGGAACATATGGATCTAAACCTTTAATTACAGGAAGTGTATACGGTTTATCGTCTATAAATAAATCCTCAATACTTTTGGGTCTTTCATTATCTCTCCAAATAAAACCTCTTAGTTTTGTTTCATTTTTCGGGTAATCTTCTTCAGGATACGTTCCACCATCTATTTGGTTAATTTTTCTAATTTCTTCAACGGTATTATTAGAAATCCATATTTTCATATTTCCAGATTTCGATTTATCGATTCCTACCAATTCGCCAGCATCATTTCTAAGATAATATATAGTTTCAGCATTCTTAATAATATCTATTGTATACAGTTCGTTATCCTTAAATAAACCAAAGAGTTGTTTGCCTTTTATTTGATTAAAACCCTCAGCTATAGTGTCTTTGCTTACTACAAATGCATTGTTAAAAACTTTTAAACTATCTAATTGTTCTGTTTCCGTATTGGAAATAAGATGAATGGAATCTCCTGTCATTTGGTTTTCTTTATTCCAAAGAATAGGATAACGTTTTTTGGCAAAAGCATCTTTGGAATTAAAACGTTCAATATTTATTAATTGTGTTAATCCAGTTTTATGGTTTACATGAATTGAATCTGCTTTTCCACTTAAATCAGTTTTAAAGATTTTTACATTAAAAAACCCACGCGTAATTCTATTATCCTCATCTCCAGTTACCATGAGTGTGTCTCCATGAATGTATATGGAATCTTGCTCTTGTACCGAAATTGCCAATGCACGCTTGGTAATAAATACAGAATCTTGGTCTTTAAATACTTCGGCATAATGCCCTTTTATAACCAACTTATTTATAGTATCTGTAATTTTAATATTGTTAGAAGCTGAAGCATAACTTCTATTGCGATTAAAGAACATACTGTCGCCTTTAATTATTCTGTTGTCGTAATCAATTCTTGAGTTTTTAATGAAGTATCCAATATCATTTTCAGTATCATAAAACCCACGTTCGCAGTAAATTGTAGAATCGTCTCCAACAATTGTAGTTGGTCCAAATAGGTAAGCATGTCCTGTTTCAGAATAAAAATCTAATTGCTCTGAATTAATGGTATATTCCTCATTAACCAATTTCACATCCTTAACAAATTGATACTTTTGACTATCCAAATAATATCTACCAATTTGACTTGTAATTACTCCAGATGAATCTTTAACAACACGACCTTTACTTTTGTAAAAAGCTTGTTGTTTAACACGGTCAAAAAACAAGGTGTCTGTGGTAAGCGTAGAAGCAGGCTCTTTTAAAACTACATTACCACTAGCATAGGCAATTTTTGTTTTACCACTATATTCAGCATATTTTGAGGTCATGGAAACAGAATCACCTTGAACAACTTTTACATCCCCATAAGCTTCTACAAAATCTTGATCTTTATAGTGAATTGCTAGGTCGCAAAACATATTAACGCCATCGTGAATAATATGAACCTGCTGCGAATCGTCTCTTGTAAAAATAAAAGCACCTGGATATTTCTCTTCATTTCGATCTAAAAATCCAGAGTATTCAATTTTAATTTTGCGTTGTTCTTGACTAAATGCAAAAGCCAAATTAAAAACTGTTAGATATAAAAGAAGATATTTGGTTTTATTGGATTGACTCATAATTATTAATCACAAAAGTAACGATATTTATAAGCTTTAATTATGGATTAAGAAATAATTAATAAAAAATGACCTAACATAAAAACTAAGTTAGGTCATTTTATGTGTGGAATATTTTTTATCTAAAAATTGTTTGTTTTCTATCTGGACCAACAGAAACAATTTTAATAGGTATTTCCAATTCCTTTTCTAAGAAAGCTATATAATCATTTAGTTCTGAAGGTAATTGTGAAGCATCTTCCATTTTTGTTAGATCTTCCTTCCAACCTTTAAATTCGGTGTAAATTGGTTTTACATTGTGCTCTTCAATATTATAAGGTAGATGTGTAATGGTTTTGCCTTTATAGTTATATGCAGTACAAACTTTAATAGTTTTAAAGCCAGAAAGCACATCGCCTTTCATCATCATAAGCTGTGTGACACCATTAACACGACAAGCGTATTTTAAAGCAACTAAGTCTAACCAACCACATCTACGAGGTCTTCCAGTTGTTGCACCAAATTCATGGCCAACTTTTGCTATTCTCGCTC
>JABDPN010000052.1 GCA_013042715.1 Flavobacteriaceae bacterium
ACTGAAGCAGTTGAATCTATTTTAAATAAAGGATATAGTATTTCTGAAATTGAAAAATTTGAAGATGAATTAATTGCGGACTCTAACAATAACAATATATTCATTTTATTAGCACTAAAAATTGCTAAATCAAAAATTCTAGCTTCAAAGATTTCTGAACCGCTATTTATTTCTATTGTATTTGCAGTTTATAAGGAACATAACAGAATTAAGAAAAATAGCGAGCATCCTCATGGAGAAGATTTCCTGCTGAAGAAAGTCAACCAAATGGAATGGTTATTCAAAGATCAGCCAAATATAAATTGGGAATTGCTTATTGTAGATGATGGTTGTCCCGAAGACAGTGGAAAAATCGCGCAATCAATAATTGATAATAACCAATTGAACGATAAAGTACATGTACTTTATTTGTCTGATGCAATAGAAAAAAACTTACACCCTGCTAAATCAATAAATACAACAAGCGATAGCCAAAAAGGAGGTTCAATTGTTTACGGCATGTGGCATGCAGTTCAGAAAAATAGAGGCGACAATCATGTTGTTGCTTATACAGATGCCGATCTTTCTACGCATTTAGGTCAGCTCATGTTATTAGCAGATCCTTTGATTAATAATGATAAATTAGCAGCTATTGGTTCTAGAAGAGAAAAAAAATCGGTTGTTATAAAAAAAGGGACCAGAAACGATAGAGGTAAGATGTTTATTTATTTATGGAAAAGATTGATTCCAAATTTAGGAGATATTATCGATACTCAATGCGGATTTAAAGCCTTTAGAGCCGAAATAGTTTCTGAAATAATAGCAGATCTAATTGAGAAAAAGTTTGCATTTGATATTGAATTGTTACTAAAAACACAACTTTTTAAAAACAATTCTATAACTAAAGTTGCAATTGCTTGGATTGATAGTGAGGAAGCATCAACTACAACAGATATTCAACCTTATTTACCAATGCTAAAACAGATAGCAAAAATGTATAAAAAGTATTTTGATAAGAATGAATTATCAAATGAATTTGCATCTTTTATTGAATTACTTAATGATGAAAAATTTAATAAACTTTTAAGAAATATTCCAAAGAAAATTACAGAAAGAGAACCAATTGAATTTACTCAATATGATGAAGTAAGAGTTTCAGATTTTCACTAATAGCAATTTTTAATTAAACTTAAAAACTACAAAGTTTTAATTAATTCTCTAATTAATGTAATCATTTCAGGTTCAGCTTTACTTACCATTGCAAGTATTTCGTCTAAGTTAATAGGTGCAAGGTTATCTGGATCACATTCATCTGTTAAAACAGAAATAGCTATGGCTTTTAGCTTAAGATGATTTGCTACTATAATTTCAGGTACTGTGCTCATGCCAACAGCATCTGCACCAATTGTCTTAAGCATTCTGTATTCTGCTCGAGTCTCTAATTGTGGACCTACAACACTTGCATAAACACCTTTATGAAGTTTAATATTATTTACTTTTGCAATTGCTTCTAGCTTATGGTTTAATTCAATATTGTAAGGTTTACTCATATCTGCAAAACGTTCACCTAATAACGAAACACCTTTAAATGCTAAAGGCGAACTACCTTGTAAGTTTATATGATCGTTTAAAAGCATTAACTCACCTTTTTTATAATCTAGGTTTATTGCTCCTGAAGCATTAGTTACTATTAAAGTTTTTATACCGAGCTTTTCCATAATTCTTACAGGAAAAGTTACGTCTTGAAGTGTATAACCTTCATACACATGAAAACGACCTTGCATAATAACTATTTTTTTTCCTTCTAATTCGCCAAAGATTAATTTCCCCTTATGAAACTCAACTGTTGCAGTAGGGAAATTAGGAATAAGGTTATAACTTACTTTTTTTAGTATTGTAACTTGAGCTATAATTTGTTCTAAACCAGTGCCTAAAATAATACCTACCTCTGGGTTTTTAAATCCTTTTTCAACAAGATATTGTGTGGTTTCTTCTATGTACTTGACCATTTGATTCTATTTTTTAAATAGAATAATAAAACTACGTAAATAAATTATTATACCTTAATTTTTTTCAATATCTAATTAGTATTTTAGTGTAAAATTTAATAGGTGAAATATGTTTCCTAAGTTCAATATTCAACAGCTGTTTATTATTAGTCTCTTTGTAGTTATTAATACTTTAAATTCACAATCAAATAATCTTATAATGACCAACAAGTCACTAGATTCAATAGAAATTGAAAAACAGATAAATAAAATACTAGAAGAACTTACTCTTGAAGAAAAAGTTGCTATGTGTCATGCGCAATCTAAATTTAGTACCAAAGGAGTCAGCAGATTAGGAATTCCAGAAATTTGGATGTCTGATGGACCTCATGGTGTTAGAGCTGAAATCAGCTGGGACGATTGGTCTTATGCAGGATGGACAAACGATTCAATAACTGCATTTCCTGCTTTAACATGTTTAGCCTCAACTTTTAATTTGGAGTTGTCTTCAGCATATGGTTTTAGTGTTGGAGAAGAAGCACGTTATAGAAAAAAAGATGTCTTATTAGGTCCTGGAGTTAACATTTATAGAACGCCTTTAAATGGTAGAAATTTTGAATATATGGGAGAAGATCCATTTTTAGCTTCAAAAATGGTTGTTCCATATATTCAAGGTGTTCAAAAAAATGGCGTAGCAGCATGTGTAAAACATTTTGTATTAAATAATCAAGAACACTGGAGAGATAAAGTAAATGTTGAGGTGAGTGATAGAGCCTTACATGAAATTTATCTTCCAGCATTTAAAGCTTCTGTTCTAGAAGGCAAGAATTGGGCTATAATGGGAGCCTATAATAAATTTAGAGGCAAGTATACTACACATAATCCTATTCTTTATAAAATATTAAAAACAGATTGGAAATTTGATGGTGTAGTCATAAGCGACTGGAGTTCTGCTCATAGTACTGAAGAAGCAGCGTTATATGGTCTAGATATTGAGATGGGAACAGGCACAGATGGTTTAGGAACGACAACTAAAGATTTTTATTCACTCTATTACTTAGCAACTCCCTTTTTAGATGGTCTAAAAGACGGGACATTTCCTATTTCTGTTGTTGACGAAAAAGTAAAAAGAATTCTAAGGTTAATGTTTAGGACAAATCTTAACAATAATAGATCTTTAGGTTCGGTCAATACAAAAGAGCATCAAGATGTTGCGTTACAAGTTGCAAAGGAAGGAATAGTTTTACTTAAAAATGAAAGTGATTTTTTTCCAATAAAAGACCATAAGAATCTAACTATTGCTGTAATTGGTGAAAATGCTACAAGATCCATGACAGCTGGTGGAGGGTCTTCAGAATTAAAACCAAAGTTTGAAATTTCACCTTTACAAGGTATTAAAGAGAAGTATAATAAAGCGACTGTATTACATGCAATGGGTTATCAAACGGGAGCTTCAGAATATGCAAAGATATATCCGCCAACTTTAGATTTAGACTCCCTTAAAAGAGAAGCGATAAAAGTTGCTAAAAAAGCAGACATAGTTTTGTTTGTTGGCGGTTTGAATAAAAGTCATTTACAAGATTGTGAAGGTGAAGACAGACAACAATTTGGATTGCCTTTTAAGCAAGAAGAATTATTGGACGAAATCTATAAAGTAAACAAAAATATTGGTTTTCTTATGGTTTCTGGGAATGCAGTTGAAATACCTTGGTTGCCAAAAGTAAAAGCGTTATTGCAAACATGGTATTTGGGAAGTATGTCTGGTCATGCTATTGCAGATATTGTTAGTGGTGATGAAACACCTTCAGGAAAACTACCATTTACATTTCCTGTAAAATTAGAAGATAATGCAGCTCATTTCTATGGAGAAGAGTCTTATCCTGGAATAAATTATAATCAATATTATAAAGAAGATATTTTAGTTGGTTACAGATGGCATGAAACTAAAAATATAAAACCACTTTTTTCTTTTGGTTATGGATTGTCTTATACCTCATTTAATATTTCTGATATTAAAATTAATAAAAATAAATTTTCTGTTAATGATAATATTTTAATCAATTGTAAAATAAAAAATATTGGAAAGGTTGAAGGTGCAGAAGTTATACAAGTGTATGTTGGAAAACCAAATTCTAAAGTTAAGCGCGCATTAAAAGAATTAAAAGGTTTTGATAAAATAAAACTACAATCTGGAGAAGAGACTATTTCGAATATTAAAATCCCAGTCAATTCATTAGCCTTTTATAATGAAACATTTTCAGATTGGGAAGTTGAAAAAGGAGAATATATTGTCTATATAGGCAACGCTTCAGATAATATTCTTAAAGAATTGAAAATAGTAATAGTAGAATAGTTAATTTTTTTTAACCTAAGAACTTAATATTACAGAAAAACTGATATTTTTCCTTAAAAAAAAATATAAATTTTCTTATTTGATTTATTTATGCTAGTTGTTTACTTATGGCTTTACGATCAATAAATTTTACAAAAATATAAGTTAGTATAATAGAAGTTGAAAATCCAAAAATTATTACAATTAATAGTCCAAAGAAACCTACTATAGCTGGTATTTCAAAATCTATAAAAGATTTTATCAAGGAATAAAACTCTGCTTTATATACGGCTGAATTATTATCTATTAAAACAGGTTTAAAAGAATCATTTAAAAAGTTTTCAGCAAAATTCAAATTAATTTTAGAAATATATATTGTAAAAAAACAAGCATGAACAACAGTAGCAAAAAAGCCTGTAAAAACACCAACTTTAAAACCTTCTGAAGATGAATATCTAGAGCCTTCATCAAGTTTAAATTCACTTATTGCTTTATATATTCCAAAACCTATAATTATACTATTAAAAAAGCTAAATGCAAAGGTCGAATGTTTGTCGTAAAATGATAGAAGAATAAAGTACCCTATTAATGATATACCAATTATTATTCCATATTTAATTACGGGAGATTGAACTATCTTATTTATCATTTTTATTAATATTTGTTAATTGAAATCCCCAAAACGTTATAATTAAACGACAAAGTATAGTTAGATGTATCTAAAGCTTCTATTAGGTTACTTCTTATTTCCATTTTTTTAAAAAAATTAGGTTTTGTTTCTTTTAATTTTTTTAAAAGACTAGAATCGCATACTAAAGTATGTAAGTTTAAAAAGTTTTCAATTCCATCTAGAGTTTGAATATTTTTCCCTTTTAAGTCTAGGTAAATAATTTTATCTAAATGTGAAGTGTTGACGTAATTGTCAAGTGGTCCATTATCATAACCTAATTCAATTAGCGTTTCCTCAAAAACATCATCTGGAATATGTGTTGTTTGGCTGTGAGAAAAATTTAAAAAGATAAATAACAATAGAAAAAGAAGGTTCCATCTTTTCATATTAAAAGTGTTTAAAACACATCCTAAATAGAGTAAATAAAGGAGTAAATGTTGTTAGTTAGTTGCCATTAATATACAAAAAATATTGTAAGTACTTAAAAATAAAGTAATTAAGTGCAATTAGAATTTTAATATTTATAATAATACACATATTAATTAAGATTATAAATTTTACGTAATTTTACAATAAGCAGGTTCTTGAAATAAATACTTTAAACAGTTATTATGTTATATAATGTTTTTAGATGGCTGTTTTCTTTAACAATAAAAGGCTATTTCCGTTCCATTTACTTAAAAGGAATAGACCAAGTACCAAATTCTTGTCCTAAGATTTTTGTGGCAAATCATAATAGTGCCTTTATGGATCCAATTTTACTTGCTGTTCATATAAAACAAACATTATATTTTTTGGCTCGTGGAGAATCTTTTAAATCAAAATTTGCATCAACAATTTTTAGGTTTCTTCATATGATTCCAATATATAAACCAGAAATATCACCTGATGAAGTCCACAAAAACAAATTTATATTTCAAAAGTGTTATGACCATTTACAAAGTGGAAAATCTATTTTAATATTTCCTGAAGGAATAAGTAAAACAGAAAGATACCTTAGAAAAATAAAAACTGGAACTGCTAGAATTGCTTTGGGTGCAGAGAAGCAAAACAATTTTAATTTAAATGTAAAGATTATTCCAATTGGAATAAATTATTCAAACCCACATTATTTTAGGAGTGACGTTTTTGTTTATTTTGGAAAACCAATATCTCTAAAAAAATATACAAAGGCTTATGAGACAAATGAGGTGGAAGCCGTTAATGATCTAACAAATGAAATAAGAACAAAGCTGGAAGATCTTATTGTAATTGTAAAAGATGAAAAATTAGATAAGTTAATAAGACAAATTGAAATCCTCTATAGAAGTGAGTTAAGAGAAAAAGATTCTTTAGAACATAAAGCAATTCAAGATTTTTATTTATCACAAAGAATTGTAAAAGCTGTAAAATATTATCAAAAAATCCGACCAGATAATTTAATATTGTTTAAACAAAAAATAGATTTTTATTTAAAAGCATTAAAACAGTTGAAAATTAGAGATACTCAATTAAGACGTTCTAATATTAGATTAAAACTTGCTAGTAATACACTTTATTTTATACTAGGTCTACCTCTATTTATATTTGGATATTTATTGAATATTTTACCTTTTAAAGCAGCAGAATATTTGTCAAAAGTAATTACTGTCAGAAAGGATTTTGTTGGGTCTATGAAAATTGCTTTTGGCATGTTTGTATTCTTGATTTTTTATGTTTTAGAAATTATTGTTATTACTTCTTTAACTAATTGGAAACTGGGAATTTTGATCGCATTATTGTTATATCCATTAGGATTATTTACAATCAATTATATAAAGAACTACTATTTATTTAGAGGGAACTTCAGGTATATTTATCTTTTTATTAGGAAAAGTGATTTAATAACTGAACTTAAAATAAAGCGAAAAGAATTAATAGATGAATTAGAAGAAGGACGTAATTTATTTTTAAACTCAGAAAAAATTTAAAAAGCCGAATATTTTATATTCGGCTTCTTTTTTAATGATATTGATAAAGCTGAGGCTTAATTACTTTAAAACCATTAAGCAATGATTCAGATAGTCTATCGACTTCTTTTTGAGTCATCGAAGTAGCAAACATACACGCACAAGTATTAATCATTATAATATGTTCCTTTAAGAATAGGTAGTCTAGTAAATCTTTAATGATTTTTTTCTTTTCATTAGTATGGTATGCCTCTCTATAGCATATTGGTTTATTTTCTTGAAGATGTATTCTAAACATAGAACCTTCTCCAGTTATAGATACTGGAACATCAGCTATTTTAATAGACTCCTCAATTTGCTGAATTGCAATAGTTGTTAATGCATTTAATTTCAATACAGATTCCTCATCAAAAAGCTCCATTGCAACTCTTCCAGCAGTAGTAGAAATTGGATTTGCAGAAAACGTTCCAGAATGTGGATGTCTTAATATCTTACCTCGAGGATCAAGTACTTCCATAATTTCAGCACGTCCAGCTAAAGCTCCAATTGGAAATCCTCCACCAATAATTTTACCCATTGCGGTTAAATCAGGCTTAACTGAATAACTTTCTTGGGCTCCAGAATAATTTACACGATATGTAACAACTTCGTCAAAAACCATTAAGGCATTATTTTTTCTAGTCCATTTGTAAACAGCCTCAATAAAAACGTTTGTAGCAGGAAATAGTCCAACACGATGAGGTACAGGATCTATTAATACACATGCAATTTCATCGGCATGCTCATCTAAAATTTTTAATGTACGTTCAATATCATTAAATGGAAAAATAATTACATCATTTAGAGCACCTTGCGGCGTGCCTTCAACTACTTGATTTGAGTTTGGTTTATCAATAGTTCCCCAATTATCGGGATTTGAAGTCTGACTAACTTCAGCATAATCGTAAGTACCATGATAAGCACCTTCAGCTTTTGCGATTTTTGGTTTTTTAGTGTAAACTCTAGACGTTTTGATCAAGGTCATAACCGCTTCAGTACCTGAGTTAACAAAACGCATGCGTTCAAATGTACCAGAACGCGCTATCATTAATTCAGCAAATCTAACTTCTGCTTCTGTTCCCATTGTAAACGCAGTTCCTTTTTGTATCTGTTCAATTACAGCTTCGTTAATAACTGGATGTGCATGACCATGAATTAATGATGCCATATTATTAGCAAAATCAATACGTTCCACACCTTCAATATCAGTTACATAGCTTCCCTTTGCATTGGCTACATAATAAGGATGAGGTTCTCTATATATTGTATTTCTACTAACGCCACCTGTAAGTACGTTACAAGCTCTAGCGTAAATGTTTTTGTTGGTTTTCATTTTTCGAATTTTGAAGAATTCCTATTGAAATTTAAATAGTTGAAATAGAATATTGATTAAGCTTTGTGCCTGTTTGTTCTTGCAGATATTTAAAATCTACATTTGGAGCCATTTCCCTAACGTAAATACCATCTTTTTTTATGTCCATTATCGCTAAATCTGTATAAACACGTTCTACAATGCCTTTTCCAGTTAGCGGGAATGTGCATTTTTCAACAATCTTAGGATGTCCTTTTTTAGTAACATGTTGGGTGATCACAAAAATTCTCTTTACTCCAGCAACTAAATCCATAGCGCCACCAACGGCTGGAATAGCATCTTTTGCTCCTGTAGACCAATTGGCAATATCTCCAGTTCTTGAAACTTGCATCGTACCTAAAACACAAATATCTATGTGTCCTCCACGTATCATTGCAAAGCTGTCTGCATGATGGAAATAAGCTGCACCTGGAATTGTGGTAACATATTTTTTACCTGCATTTACTAGCTCTCTATCACCTTTTCCTTCTTCAGGAACAGGACCCATTCCAAGAAGACCATTTTCTGTTTGATAGATGAGTTCTCTTCCTTCAGGAACAAAATCTGCTACCATCTCTGGAATGCCAATACCAAGATTTACATAAGATCCATCAGGAATATCTTGAGCAACTTTTTGAGCCATTTCTGCACGACTCCAACCAATTTTTTTTTCAGTATTTGTCATATGTAGCTTATGTTTTCTTCTACTAATTTAGATTCATCAGCAGGATTAGTAACTTCTATAACTTTTTGTACAAAAATTCCAGGTGTAACCACAGTTTCAGGGTCAATCATACCTGGTTCCACAATGTTTTTTGCTTGTATAATAGTAGTATTTGCGGCAGTACACATAATAGGTCCAAAATTTCTAGCAGTTGCATGATAAAGTAAGTTTCCATAACGATCAGCAGTTTCTGCCTTTACAAGAGCAAAATCTGCTATAATACCATATTCCAGCACATATTCTTGACCATTAAACATTCGAGATTCTTTTCCTTTTGCTAAAGGTGTATTAACTGAAGCAGGTGTGTAAAATGCTGGAATTCCTGCTCCACCAGCTCTAATACGTTCTGCTAAAGTGCCTTGAGGTACAAGTTCTAATTCAATTTCACCTGCATGATATAATTCTGGAAAAACTTTAGAATTTGCAGTCCTTGGAAATGAACAAATGGTTTTGGCAACTTGCCTGTTTTCGATAAGTGCTGCTAAACCAACATGACCACTTCCTGTGTTATTACTTACAACTGTCAAGTCTTTTGCGCCATGATCTATTAAACCATGTATGAGTTCTATTGGACTTCCAGCTTCGCCAAAACCTCCAATCATAACAATTGCACCATCATGAATCTCTTTAACAGCTTCTGATATAGATTTTACAATTTTGTTTATCATGACTCGTATTGTTTTTCTAAATCTTTTTCGATTTGTTCTAGTTCGTCTTTAAAGAAATATTTATCTCCATCAAACGGTTTTAGTTTTTCAATGGTGTTTTCTTTTTCATCGTACTCTGCTAAAAATACTTTGTCTAGCCATTCCATGTTTCTGGCTTCATTAAATTTTAAAGCAAAAGCTTTTCTTCCATTAACTTCTAAAGTTCCCATAAGAGATGTTTTTCCTGCTGAAGAAGTCATAGATATATATCTTGAAGGTCTTCCAAGAGATGGTAAACTTCTGTAAATTTTACTGAAAATTTTATCCATATCTTTTAATGGAGCAGTAAAATAATCATGTTCTCCAGTTGGTCTCGCGCAATAAATGGAGTGAAAATTCATACCTAACATCATTAAGATATGTCCTAAATCTATCCAGTTTTGAGCAGACTTATCGATGTCTGCATTGCCATTTTCGTCCATAAATAAACTGATATGATTCATCATTGGACTTTGGCTTCTTATATTAATTCTGTTAGCTCTTAATCTTCTTATAGCAGCCAATGTATGAATATTTAAAAATTCTTTAGGAGTTGAGAAATGTGCCATCCAAATAACCTGAATACCATTATCAATTAGTTCTTTGAAAAGTTCTAGAGTTACATCGTATTTTGGATTTACAACCACATTTGGTTCATAAGTTAATGCACGAGAAGCAATTCTAATGTTTCTAACATGTATGAGTTCTTGGTCATTCATAAGAGGTTCTAGGTAAGCTCTTAATCTGTTTGTAGGCATATATCCAGCATCTCCACCAGTTATAAGAATATCTGTTACTTCTTTGTGTCTTCTTAAATATTCATGAACTTGTTCTACATCGTTTTGAATAAACATGTCTTCGTCACCACGTACTTGAGCATGTCTAAAGCAATAGGTGCAATACGCATAACAACCTTGAGTAGTTTTATCGAATAGTAGAAATACCTGAGGATATTTATGTTGTCCTCCATCAATAGCATCAATAATTCCATCCTCCCAATGGAACGTTGGTCTGTTTAGAATTTGCTTGCCATCATGTGGATTTGTTTGATCTCTGTATGTAACAACCATTTTCATGCGTTCAACATCATTTTCTATGCTTGAGTATTCATCAACTACTTTTTTATCAATCATATTTGGTTGAGGAAAAACAAGTTGAAAAACTGGATCTTTTTGGTAGTTGTTCCATTCAATTGTATTTAGAATGTGTTTAGTAGCTAAAAAGGCATAAACTTCCACAAAAAGTTCTCTTTCCTTTATATCATTTAATACAATTCCATGTTCTTTAAGTGTTTCACAAACCATTCTAAAACCTGCTAAACCAGAGTATTTGTTTTTTCCAGTAAATAGTGGTTTAGATATCGGTTTTAAAAGTGAATGTTGCGGATAGTTATTGTGTAGTCTTGATAATAAATTAGGTGGAACTAATTTTTCATTTCGAATTATGTTTTTTACATCATCATTAAGACCATGAAAATCCATTAATTTTTCAATATCAGAGTTCAGGAATTTAACTAAATCCAACTTAGGTTTATCTAGTGTAGTTTCAGTATAAGTACTCATAATGTTTTTATTAAATATTTAATTGTTATTTGGTGTTATAATCCAAAGCATTTCTGCTTCTTTATTACTTGTGTTTTTGAATAAATGAGAAAGTTTTGAATTGAAATAAAATCCATCACCTTTGTTTAGTGAGTAGTGTTTTTTGTTGACCACAACTTCAAATTGTCCTTTAATAACATAGCAGAATTCTTGACCAGGAAATTTACTGGTCATTATTCCTTTTGATGTTGAATCTTTTGTGTATTCTATTAAGTAAGGTTCTATCTGTTTAGAAGGGTCGTGATAAGATAGCATGTGTAGTCTTGTGCCGTTTCTATTTTTTTTCACAAATCGTCTTTCATTGCTTTTTAATAAAGGCTTCTGACTTAAATTTTCATGTTCACCAATTAATTCTCCAACTGTAGTTTGAAGTGCAGTGGCAATTTTTTTAAGTGTTACGATAGAAGGGTAGGCTTTACCTTTTTCAATTTGTGAAATAAGACTAGAAGTGACACCAATTTGAGCAGATAAATCTTTGATGAGATAACCGAAAGATTCTCTTTTTTTCTTTATCCTTTTGCCCATTAAATCCATCATAATTGGATTATTTAGTATAGACTATACTTTAAAAAAAGATTATTAAAGTATAATTAAGTATTGTTTAATAAAATTAATATAATTTAATTTATTAAGCAATATTTAAGTGTAATATTTATACGTATTATGGATTATTTTACACATAAAAAGGTAAAGAATTTAATGATTAATCTAATTTGAAGTGTGTTGTGTTAACACCTTTAACTCCAGGTTTCACTTTAAACAATGATCCAGCATTTGGATAACGTTTTTGTTCCTCTTCTGTCATTCCTAAACTTGAGGTTGTTATATAAAGAATGTCTAGATTTTCACCTCCAAAAGCACAAGAGGTTACATTTTTTGCTGGCACTTTAATTTTACGAATTAATTCACCTGTTTTTGAATTAAAATTTGCAACGGCAAAACCATCCCATAATCCAACCCAAAGATTGTCATTTTCATCTATTGCCATACCATCCAGAATACCAAAAGAGTCTTCAACTTCAACCAAAATACGTTCATTAGAAATGGTTGATGTTGCATTATTAAAATCGTAAGCTTTAATTTGTTTACTAGGAGAATCTATATAAAACATAGTTTTAGCATCTTTAGACCATACTATTCCATTTGAATTTGTAATACTGTCAATCATAATTTCAGATTCACCTTCATTATTGATTTTATAAAGCTTACATTTTTTAGGATTATCAAGATTAATAGTTCCAGCCCAAAGGTTTCCGTTTGGATCACACTTTCCATCATTAAATCTATTTTCTTCTTTTGTAAGTTCAACATCTGAGAATGGTAATAATTCTTCAGTATCAAGATTGAGTTTGTATATGTTGTCTGCTAGAGCAACTAGACAATAGTAATCATTTAATGGAACAACAGTGCCAATCATAGTTGGCATGTTATAAGATTTGTTTGTTTGAGTTTTGGGATTGTAAATATGAAATTTCATACCAACAATATCAACCCAATACAATTCTTGTGTTTTGTAATTCCAAAGCGCACCTTCACCAAGTAAAGCATCGTTCTTTAATTCTAAAGTTGCAGTGGTTTCAGTATTAGATTGTGAGCAATTCAAAAATGAAATTTGAAACAATAGAAAGATTAAAATAACTAGACTTACTGCTTTTAATGATTTCATTTTTTAAAGTATTTATATTCTTTTAGAAGATGCTCTTACAATTAACTCAGACTTTAAAATATTTTTAGTAAGCTTAGGAGTCCAATTTTTTTGATTGATTCGTTTTATGAATGTCTCAGCTGCAATGGTTCCAATTTTAGCACTATGCTGATTTACAGATGTAATGGCTGGTTTTACTAAAGATGTAAAAGGTTCGTTACTAAATCCTACAAGTGCAATTTGTTCTGGAACTTTAATGTTTTGTTCTTGCATAACTTGTAAAGCACCTAAAGCAGCATAATCGCTTGCTGCAAAAACAGCATCTGGTGGTTCAGGTAAGTCTAACAATTCTATCATTGCATTTCTACCATCATTTAGTGTTAAATCGTTTTCAAATATGAGATGCTCTTCTAATGGTAATTGATGTTTTTTTAAAGCATCAATAAAACCATTAATTCGATTTTTAAAGATTCTGGTATGTCTATAACCTCCAATATGTGCAATACGTTTACAGTTTTGATTGACCAAATGTTCCACAACCATATGGCTCATATCGTAATCATCAATTCCAATATAATCAACATCAATATCATTGTCACCTCTATCATACAAGATTAAAGGTATACCTTTCTTTTTTATTTTTTCGAAATAAGAGAAGTCTACTGTTTCATTTGCTAAAGAAGCAATTATACCATCAACTTGAGTGTGTAATAAAGTATCAATGTTTTTACATTCTTTACTATAAGACTCGTTGGATTGTGTGATAATAACATTATATCCTTCTTTGTTTAAAACACGTTCTATGTTTTCTAATACCGAAGAAAAAAAATGGCTATTGGTTCTAGGAACAATAACACCCACCAAATTACTTTTACCTTTTCTTAAAGCAGAAGCAAGATGATTGCGTTGATAATTCAAATTTTCTGCAATTTGCTTAACTGCTAACTTAGTTTCTTTACTAATTCTTGGATGGTCGTTAAGTGCTTTAGATACTGCCGAAGGCGTAATTCCCAGAACATTTGCAATGTCTTTTATTGTTGTTTTTTTGTTTTTTTTCAAAAAATAATATATTTTTGTTCCAACGTTTGAACAAAAATACATTCTTTTATTTAATTTTACAAAGATAATTAGAGATAAAATCTTTATTTACTTAGAATAAATGAATATTAAAATTGAAGTTTAAAAGAAACTTCTTTTTTTTAATAAAAAACTGTTCAAACGATTGAACAATTAAATAACATATAAACATATTACCAATGAAAAAAGTAGTAACATTTGGAGAAATCATGTTAAGATTAGCTCCTCAAGGATTTTTAAGATTTTCTCAAGCTAATAATTTCGATGTCATTTATGGTGGAGGAGAATCTAACGTAGCTGTGTCTCTTGCAAATTATGGAGTACCAGTAGATTTTGTAACACGTTTACCAGATAACGATATTGGTAAGTGTGCAATGATGGAAATGCGTAAGCGTGGAGTTGGTGTTGATAAAATAGTCTGGGGTGGAGAACGTTTAGGAATTTACTTTTTAGAAACAGGAGCAGTTAGTAGAGGTAGTAAAGTAGTTTATGATAGAGCACATTCAGCTATCTCAGAAATTGAATCTGGAATGATCGATTGGGACGAAGTATTTGATGGTGTAGAATGGTTCCATTGGACAGGAATTACACCAGCGATTTCTCAAGGTGCTGCAGATGTTTGTCTTGAAGCAGTTAAAACTGCAAGTGCAAAAGGAATTACTATTTCTACAGATTTAAACTACAGAGCTAAACTTTGGAAATACTGTAGCGATGCACATAGAGAGGCTGTTATGACAGAGTTAACGTCGTATTGTGATGTAGTATTAGGAAATGAAGAAGATGCTGAAATGCATTTTGGAATCAAGCCAGAAGGAATTTCTGTTCAGACAGAAGGTCATAATGTAAAAGCAGAAGCATTCTTATCTGTATGTCAACAAATGATGAAAAAATTCCCAAGAGCTAAAAAGGTTATCACAACATTAAGAGGTTCTATTTCTGCATCTTACAATACTTGGGCAGGTGTTTTATACGATGGCAATAAAATGTACGAAACACGTCAATATCAAATTACAGATATCGTAGATCGCGTAGGTGGAGGAGATTCATTTATGGGAGGATTAATCTATGGATTATTAAAATACCCAGAAGACGATCAAAATGCACTAGATTTTGCAGTTGCAGCTTCTTGTTTAAAGCACACTATTAAAGGTGATGCTAACTTAGTAACAGTAGATGAAGTAGAGAAATTAATGGGAGGTGATGCTTCTGGTAGAGTTGCGAGATAACGCTTTTCAGAAATTAAAAATAACATGGAAAAATCGATAGCAATTATTTGTGGTGGTGGACCAGCTCCAGGTATTAATACAGTTATTAGTACGCTTACTAAAACGTTTATTAAAGATGGGTTTAAAGTTTTAGGAGTTAACCATGGCTACAAAGGATTGCTATCTGATAATCCAGAAATTGAAGTTTTAGATTACACAAAAGCAGATCAAATTTATAGTCGAGGTGGTTCTACTTTAATCATGAGTAGATTTAAACCAAAGAACAGTGATTTTAAATCAGATTTTTTTAAGAAACATAATGTAAAACTTTTAGTTACAATTGGTGGAGATGATACAGCATCAACAGCCGGTAGATTGGTAAAATATCTAACCAAAGAAGCATTAGATATAGCTCATATTCATGTACCTAAAACAATAGATAACGATTTACCTCTTCCAGACAGAAATCCAACGTTTGGTTTTCATACTGCAAAAGATGAAGGTGTAAGAATTGGTAATACTGTTTATGAAGATGCGCGAACAAGTGAAAATTGGTTCGTTGTTTCTGCAATGGGTAGATCTGCAGGTCATCTAGCATTTGGTATTGCTTCAGCTTGTCATTTTCCTATGATGATTATTCCAGAGATGTTCAATAAAACAAAAATTACATTTGATAAGATTATAAATATGGTAATTTCATCAATAATAAAAAGTAAAATTCGAGGTATTGAATATGGAGTAGCTATGATTAGCGAAGGTGTATTTCATTTTGTAGATGAAGATGAAATCAAGAATTCAGGAATAAACTTTACTTACGACGAACATGGTCATCCAGAATTAGGAAATGTAAGTAAATCACATATATTTAATTACCTATTGCAAGTTAGATTAAAAGAGCTTGGAATAGAATTAAAATCAAGACCTGTTGAAATTGGTTACGAGCTAAGATGTTGTAAGCCTATAGCTTTCGATCTAACACTATGTACTTTATTAGGAATAGGTGTAAAAAAATTGTTTGATCAAGGTATCTCAGGTTGTATCGTTAGTGCAGATTCAAATGGAGATGTAACGCCTTTATATTTGAAGGATTTCGAAGATGAAAACGGAAAAGTACCACCAAGATTAGTCGATATAGAATCAGATATGGCACAGTTGTTCATAAAGCACTTAATTTACATAAGAGAACGCGATTATGAAGCAGCAAAACAATACGTTAGTAATCCAGAAGATTACGACGTGAAGAAAATTTTAAATTGGAATTAAACAAATAAAAATGGCAAAATATACAAGATTAGAAGTAGTAAAAGTGATGGAAGAAACAGGGTTAGTTCCTTTATTTTATCATCCAGATGTAGAATTAGGAAAAAAAGTAATTAAAACATGTTATGGAGCAGGAGCTCGTTTATTAGAGTTTACTGCACGTGGCGATTTTGCTCATGAAGTGTTTAGCGAACTTAACAAATATGCATTAGCAGAATTACCAGGAATGATTATGGGAGTTGGCTCTGTTACAGATGCAGCAGCAGCCTCAAGATTTATGTCTTTAGGAGCAAACTTTGTTGTAACTCCTGTTATGAGAGAAGATATTGCAATAGTATGTAATAGAAGAAAAGTATTATGGTCTCCTGGCTGTGGTACGTTAACTGAAATTACAAAAGCAGAAGAGTTAGGATGCGAGATTGTTAAATTATTCCCTGGAGATATTTATGGTCCTCAGTTTGTAAAAGGAATTAAAGGTCCACAACCTTGGACGA
>JABDPN010000056.1 GCA_013042715.1 Flavobacteriaceae bacterium
CAACTCTTGTGAATCGAGTTTCCGTATACATAAATTCCTCAAGAGGTGCAGAAGGTGATTTAGAGTCTAATCTAAACTTCTTGCCTTTTGGTTTAGAAGGATCGAATCTAAATAATGGCCAATATCCACTTGCAACTGCTTTCTCTTGTTGTAATGCACCATCACGTAAATTATAACCATGGTCACCACAATGTGAATAAGCAATAATTAAAGAAGGTCCATCGTAAGCTTCAGCTTCTTCTATTGCTTTTAGCGTTTGAAGGTCTTTAGCTCCCATTGCTATTTGAGCTACATAAACATTTCCATAAGAAACAGCTTGTAATGCTAAACTTTTCTTACTTGTACGTTTACCTGAAACAGCAAACTTAGCACTTGCACCTAAAGGTGTTGCTTTAGACATTTGTCCACCTGTATTAGAGTAAATCTCTGTATCTAACACCATAATATTGATGTTTTCTCCAGATGCTAACACGTGGTCAACTCCACCATAACCAATATCGTAAGCCCAACCATCACCACCAAGAATCCAAACAGATTTCTTACGTAAGTAGTCTGTTAATTCGGTTAGCTTTTTAGCTTCAGGTTTGTCAATTGTAACTAGCTTAGCTTTCAGCTTATCTAAGTTGTCAAAATTGTCTGCTTTATCAGCTTCAGTTTTTTCAGGATTATTTAGAATAGCCTCTGTTAATTCACTGCCAACTTCAGTTTCTAAAGATTTTAATAAGCCAACAGCAAGTTCTTGTTTTTTACTTAATGCTAGTTTCATACCAAATCCAAATTCAGCATTATCTTCAAATAATGAATTTGCCCAAGCTGGACCTCTACCAAATTTATTGGTTTTATATGGTGTTGTTGGTAAGTTACCACCATAAATAGAAGAACATCCAGTTGCATTAGCAATCATTATACTGTCACCATACAATTGAGTTAACAACTTAATATATGGTGTTTCACCACAACCAGAACATGCTCCAGAGAATTCAAATAATGGTTCAAGGAACTGAGATCCTTTTACATTTGTAATTTGTAATGCTGCTCTGTCGTAATCTGGAAGATCAATAAAGTAATCCCAGTTTGGATCTTCTGCAGCTTCAACCTTAAGTTTGCTATGCATGTTTATTGCTTTAAAGTCTGGGTCTTCCTTACTTACAGCAGGACATACAGCAACACAAAGATCACAACCTGTACAATCTTGAGCAGAAACTTGAAGCACATAAGAGTCTTCTTCTTTATTAAACGGTCTACCTTTAGCAGGAACAGATTTTAAAGTACCTGGTTTATTTGCAAGCTCTTCGTTTTTAACAACTTTAGCTCTTATAGCAGCATGAGGACAAATAGCAACACACTTATTACATTGTGTACATAAGTTTTCGTCGTCCCAAACTGGTACAAAATCAGCAATACCACGTTTTTCAAATTGAGTTGTTCCTGTTGGGAACGTTCCATCAACTGTAAATGCACTAACAGGAAGTTCGTCTCCTTTTCCTGCAAGTATTTTTCCAAGAACTTCTTTTACAAATGGATGCGCATCACCTGTCATCATAGGCTTAAGATCTGCTTTATTAGTAATTTGTTTTGGATAATCTACTTTTTCAAGATGAGCTAAAGACATATCTACTGCATTAAAGTTCATTTGAACAACAGCATCACCTTTTTTAGAATATGATTTTACAATGGCTTCTTTAATTTTCGCAATAGCTTCATCTTTTGGTAAGACACCAGAAATTGCAAAGAAACACGTTTGTAACACTGTATTGGTACGTTTACCAAGTTTTGCTTCTTGTGCTACTTTAGAAGCATCTATTACATAAAAGTCTAATTCATTATTAATAATCTCTTCTTGCATGAGTTTTGGAAGTTTATCCCAAATTTCATCTTTACCGTAAGGAGAGTTTAATAAGAATGTTCCGCCTTTTTTAGCATGTTTTAATATGTCATATTTTTCAATAAAGTTAAATTGATGACAAGCAACAAAATTAGCTTTATGTATTAAGTAAGTAGAATATATTGGATCTGGTCCAAAGCGTAAATGTGATACAGTTTGTGCACCTGCTTTTTTAGAGTCATATACAAAGTATCCTTGTACATAGTTATCTGTAGTTTCACCAATAATTTTAATTGAGTTTTTATTAGCTCCAACAGTACCATCAGAACCAAGACCAAAGAACATACAATTAAACGTGTTTTTAGCAGTTCTATAACGACCACCAATTTCTAGGCTCCTATGTGTGACATCGTCATTAATACCAATAGTAAAGTGATTTTTAGGTTCAGCTTTATCAAGCTCATCATATACAGCTTTAACCATTGCAGGATCAAATTCTTTAGAACTTAATCCATAACGACCACCAATAAGTATTTCTGGCATGTCTCTATCACTTTCTTTAAATGCTGTAACAACATCTTGGTAAAGTGGTTCTCCAATACTTCCAGGTTCTTTAGTTCTGTCTAAAACAGCAACTTTCTTAACGGTTTCTGGTAGTGCATCTACAAAGTGACTAATAGAGAATGGTCTGAATAAGCGTACAATAATTGCACCTACTTTTTCACCATTTTTCACCATGGTATCAACAGCTTCCATAGTTGGTCCTAAGCCAGAACCCATAATTATAACTACTTTTTCTGCTTCTGGATGTCCAACATAATAGAATAAACTATAACGTCTTCCAGTATGTTTGTAGAATTCTTTCATTGTTTCATCAACAATGCCTGGAACTCTGTCATAATAAGAATTAGCAGCTTCTCTAGCTTGGAAGAATACATCAGGATTTTGAGATGTACCTCTTATTACTGGGTTATCTGGGTCTAAAGATCTTTTTTTATGAGCCATAATTTCATCTTCTGGCATCATATCTTTAATAATATCGTCTGTAATTCCATCTATTTTTGATATTTCATGTGATGTTCTAAATCCATCAAAAATATTTAAGAATGGTACTCTAGATTTCAATGTTGCGACTTGAGAGATTAATGCAAAATCATGAGCTTCTTGTACAGTACCTCCAAACAGCATTGAGAATCCTGTTTGTCTTGTTGCCATAACATCTGAATGATCACCAAATATAGATAAGGCATGAGTTGCTATAGTTCTTGCAGCTACATGAATAACAGAAGGTAATAATTCTCCTGCTATTTTATACATATTAGGTATCATTAATAATAAACCTTGAGAAGCAGTAAACGTAGTTGTTAAAGCTCCTGCTTGTAATGAGCCATGTACTGCTCCTGCAGCTCCACCTTCACTTTGCATTTCTACAATTCTTGGAACATTGTCCCAAATATTTTTTTGTCCTTTTGCACTAAACACATCTACGTGTTCTCCCATTGGTGAAGCTGGAGTAATTGGGTATATTGCACAAACCTCATTGGTTTTGTGAGCAACCTTCGCTACAGCTTCATTACCATCACAGATTAGTTTTGGAAATGTTTTTTTCATAAGATATATTAATTTGTTTTAAGCGAAAACGATATCAAATTGTTCAATCGATTTCCCAGTTTTAAATTTGTTTTTAAAATTTTGTCTAAAATTAGAATGAATATGAAGTTTAGACTATGATATTTGTCAGTAAACCTAAAAGTTAACAATAAAATGAAGTTGTAACGATTAGATTTTAAGTGAATTGTAACAATTGTTACTAAATAAAAAAGCATAACTGCTAATTTGCAGTTATGCTTCAAATTAATTTAGGAATAAGGTTAAACGAGAAATTTATTCTCCGTGTAACCAAGCTTTTTTAGCGAGTAATTCTTCTTCAGTTTCTTCATTGTCTTCATCAGGAACACAACAGTCAACTGGACAAACAGAAGCACATTGAGGCTCATCATGGAACCCTTTACATTCTGTACATTTATCAGGAACGATGTAGTAAAACTCGTCTGAAAGTGCTTCATTTTCTTCATCTGCATCTACTTCTGCTCCACTTGGAGTGGTAACATCTCCAGAAAGAACGGTTTCTTCTGCATAAGTCCATTCTTGATCTGGTTCGTAAATTGCGTTGTTAGGGCATTCTGCTAAACATGCATCACAATTAATGCATTCGTCAGTTATAATTATTGCCATTGTTTTCTGTTTTAAAAATTAATAATATGGTGTAAATGTAAAATTCTTTTTGTCTACTGTAAATGACAAAAATCATGTTTATAGTTAAAAAATGATAATAGATTTGATTATATCAAATTTTCACTAAATATTTATATAAATTTAGTGAATTAATCAAATACTTATATAAGATACATTAATTTATTATGATTACAAATAAAATAGAATCTCATCCAGAAACTCTGGAGGCAGTCATTATAAGATTTGTTGGAGATTCAGGAGATGGTATGCAGCTTACTGGAACTCAGTTTTCAGA
>JABDPN010000059.1 GCA_013042715.1 Flavobacteriaceae bacterium
TGGGAAGGTGTTGATGCTGGACCAAAATCCATAGAGTTATTCGATAAAGTTGTAAACGAATCCAAAACAATTCTTTGGAATGGACCACTTGGTGTTTTTGAAATGGAATCGTTTTCAAAAGGAACAATAGAATTAGGAAATTCTATTGCAGAAGCAACTAAAAACGGAGCATTCTCACTTGTAGGTGGAGGAGATTCTGTTGCTGCAGTAAAACAATTTGGCTTCCAGAACAAGGTAAGTTATGTAAGTACAGGAGGAGGAGCAATGTTAGAAAGTCTCGAAGGAAAAACACTTCCAGGTATTGCAGCCATTTTAGAATAGGTTAACAAATTTAATTTCGTTAATAATATAAAAAGTACGATTTTAGCGATTCTATCGTTTTAAATTTTTAAGAATTTCATGTTGCTAAGAATCGTACTTTTTTTATGTGTTTGTCAATTAGGGTTTTCACAAACTAATAGCTCAACAAATGAGCAAAAGCAAGAATCCAATGCCATAATAAAAGACACGCTAGTAGACGGAAAATCTCAAACTGTTAAATCTGTAAAACCAGAATCAGATTCATTGTCTGTAAAAACTCTTGAAGACAATCCGCTAGCTGCAGAAATTGACGAGAAATGGCTAGAAGAATTGTATAGCTCTTCATTATTTGACACCATTTACAAATCGGTTTCAGAATTAAACTACAACGAGGTTTATTATCCAGAACTTCCAACAGATACATTAAAAAAACGCTTAAAGGAACTCGATGCTAAAACACCTTTTAATATTGAATATAATCCTTCATTGGAAAGTGTTATTAAAGGTTATTTAAAATCGAGAAGAAAGTCTTTTGAAAAACTAATGGCGCTTAGCTCTTATTATTTCCCAATGTTTGAGCAAGAATTAGACAACCATAATATTCCATTAGAAATAAAATATTTAGCTATAGTAGAATCTGCTTTAAAACCAAGAGCAAAATCTAGAGTTGGAGCTACAGGATTGTGGCAATTTATGTTTACAACAGGCAAGCATTATGGATTGGATGTAAGTAGTTATGTAGACGAGAGAAGTGACCCAATATTATCTACAGAAGCAGCTAGTAAATATTTAGCTACATTGTATAAAATCTTTGGCGATTGGGATTTGGCACTTGCAGCATATAATTCTGGTCCTGGAAATGTTTCTAAAGCCATAAGACGTTCTGGAGGTTATAAAAATTATTGGAATATACGACCACATTTACCTCGAGAAACAGCAGGTTATCTTCCCGCTTTTCTGGCTACAATGTATATTTTTGAATATGCTGAAGAACACGGTTTTCAACCTAATACACCAAAGTATAATTACATTGAAACAGATACTGTAAGAGTTAAGCAAATGATTTCGCTTGATCAAGTTGCAGAACTTACTGGTGCAAAAATAGAAGAACTGCAGTTTTTAAATCCTTCGTATAAACTCGATATTATTCCATTCATAGAAGACGAAAAATACGCTTTAAGATTACCAAAAGAATATATTGGAACTTTTGTAAATAACGAGGATAGTATCTATGCTTATGCAAAAGCAGAATTTGATAAACGCGAGAAACCATTACCAGAGTTTTTAGAAACAGATGCACAAATTAGATATCGTGTAAGATCTGGAGACTACCTTGGCAAAATTGCGAGACGCTATGGAGTTCGTGTTAGTCAAATTAAACGCTGGAATGGATTAAGAAGTAATAATTTACGTATAGGTCAGCGCTTAACAATTTACCCAAGAAACCCTGGAGTGAGTAAATCAAAACCTTCCAATTCAAAACCAAAAACAACCATTGATAAAACTGGCAAAAAGACTTATAAAGTAAAATCTGGAGACTCTCTTTGGAGTATTGCGCAACAATTCCCTGGTGTTTCTGTAGATAATATTAAAGAATGGAATAAATTAAGAAGTAATAAACTTAAAATAGGTATGATTCTTGTTGTTTCTGAATAAACTTACGAGGCTTTAACAAGTGATCAAAAAATAAAACAGATGAAAAAACTACTAGTATTAGCATTAAGTATGATGTTATTTGTAAACTGTGAAGATGGCAAAAAAAGTAAACGCATATTATCTTCGTCTTCAGGAAATATTAACGATTTATCTGTAGTTGTAGATAATAATCTTTGGGAAGGACGTGTAGGAGAATCTATACGTAACGTATTGGGAGACGATGTTTATGGTTTACCTCAAGATGAACCATTGTTTTCATTAAGACAAATGCCAACAGTTGTGTTTACCGATTTTGCTAGAAAAAACAGAATTGTTTTTAAAGTAGAAAAGGGTAAACCTGCAAGTACAAAATATATTGAAGATGCTTTTGCATCACCTCAAAAAGTAGTTTTAGTTACTGGAAAAACAGATTCAGAAATAATTAATGAAATAGAAACAAATGCTAAAAAAATAGTATCTGAATTTAAAACCGAAGAACTTAAAGAAAAGCAAAAACGTATTAAAAAATCGCTACATAAAACCACAGAAATTGAAGATGCATTAGATATTACTTTAAGATTTCCATCTGCATATAGAATCGCAAAAGAAGGCGATAAATTTTTCTGGATAAGACGAGATATAGAAACAGGAACATTAAATATTATGCTTTACGAAATGCCAATTAATGCCATTACTGAAGGTGAAGATGCAATTCTAGATGTTATTAAAATAAGAGATTCTATTGGGAAACAATATATTCCAGGACCAACAGAGGGAACTTATATGACTACAGAAGAAGCCTATACTCCTTTTATGCAGCAAACTATAGTAGACAACAAGCCAACTCTTGAGACAAAGAGTACTTGGGAAGTAGAAGGCGCTTGGATGTCTGGACCATTTATCAATTACGCAATTAAAGACGAGATAAACAACAGGTATATTATTGTAGAAGGATTTGCTTACGCTCCAGCAGTAAGTAAAAGAGATTTTGTTTTTGAGCTCGAAGCCATTATAAAATCAATACACATTAAATAAAAAAAGGCAACCGCTAGGTTGCCTTTTTTGTTAAAATGTTTTTATAAAATTATTCTTTTTCGTCTTCTATTTTCTTTTTAGGCTCTTCCTCTTTACTAGCATTTTTAAATTCTTTAATTCCGCTACCAAGGCCTTTCATTAATTCTGGAATTTTCTTACCACCAAATAATAATAAAACCACAACGACAATTAAAATAATTTGAGGTGCTCCAATTGCTAATATTAATATATTTGAAATCATAATCTTTAAATTTTATAAAAACAAATTTAATAATTAAAGTTTAAAAATGATGTTTTATCAAGAACTTTAATATATGTAAAAGACCATTACATTATTTTGTTACTTTTGTTTAAGTATGGCAAAGAAAAAAAAAGATAGAAGAAAACTTGCTAAGAAACTACTTCATAAATACAGACTAGTTGTCCTTAATGAAGAAACTTTTGAAGAAAAGTTTGCCATAAAACTCACTCGACTTAATGTGTTTGTTATCGTAACACTTTCAGCTATACTTTTAATATTTCTAACGACCATACTAATAGCTTTCACACCTTTAAAAGAATACATTCCTGGTTATTCTTCAACAGCTTTAAAACAAAAAGCAACGCGATTAAATTACAAGGTAGACTCCTTAGAGCAAACCTTGGTTATTAATCAGCAATATTTAGAATCTATTAAACGTGTTTTAAAAGGCGATGTAAACACTATAGAGTTCAATAAAGATTCGATATTACAAGCCGCAGAATTAGATATATCTGAGTTTGATTTATCACCATCCAAGGAAGATTCTTTATTAAGAGAAAAAGTAGATAAAGAAGACAAATATAATCTCTTTGAGTCTGCTACGTCTAAAGTTAGCTTTGTTTTATTCACTCCTGTAACAGGAACAATAAGCGAAGGCTATAATCCTAAAGAAAAACATTATGCAGTTGATATTGCTGTTGCAAAAGACACTCCAGTTAAAGCTGTGGCAGATGGCACAGTGATTCTTGCAGAATGGACTACACAAACGGGTTATGTTATAATAATAGATCATGGAAATGGCTTAATTTCGGCATACAAGCATAATGTATCACTCACTAAAGAGCAAGGAGAATTAGTTAAATCTGGGGAAGTTATTGCTATTTCTGGCAATGCAGGAGAATTTACTACAGGACCGCACTTACATTTTGAACTCTGGAGCAATGGTTATCCAATAGATCCAACAACGTTTATTGATTTTGAATAATGGCACTTAGAAAAGTTAAATCCTTAAAAGCTTTAATAGCAAAACCATATGCAAGGTTTGTTCAAAAAAATATAAACAAATGGTCCAAAAATCCTTTACAAACTCAAGAGAAGGTCTTTCAGGAATTAATAGCATCTGCAACGTCAACAGCATTTGGAGAGGACCACGATTTTGTAAGTATAAATTCTCATAATGATTTTGTGAAAAGAGTGCCAATTAGAGATTATGAAGCGATAAAAGATTATGTTGTTAGAGTTGTAAATGGCGAAGAAAATATTCTCTGGAAGGGGAAACCAATATATTTTGCAAAAACATCTGGAACGACATCAGGAGCAAAATATATTCCCATTACAAAGGAGAGTATGCCTTATCATATAGAAGCAGCAAGAAATGCAATTTTAATGTATGTTGCAGAAAAAGGTAAAACAGATTTTATTGATGGTAAAATGATTTTCCTTCAGGGCAGTCCAATTTTAGAAGAAAAAAATGGAATTAAACTTGGGAGACTTTCAGGTATTGTTGCGCATTATGTACCAAAATAT
>JABDPN010000148.1 GCA_013042715.1 Flavobacteriaceae bacterium
ATTATGCCAACAACAAAATTAGCATTAGAAGGAAAACATAATGTGGAAAATGCAATGGCTGCCTCAACCGTTGCACACCTACTTAAAATTAGAAAAAACACCATAAGAGAGAGTCTGGAAAACTTTCAAGGCGCAGAACATCGTCTTGAAAATGTTCTTAGAATTAATAAAGTACAGTATATAAACGACTCTAAAGCCACTAATGTAAATGCAACCTATTATGCATTAGAAAGTATGGATGCACCTACGGTTTGGATAGTTGGAGGTGAAGATAAAGGTAATAACTACAAAGAGTTGTTTCCATTTATAAACGAAAAGGTTAAGGCTATTATTTGTTTAGGAGTAGATAATTCTAAACTGTACGAAAATTTTGGAAATATGGTAGATATTATTGTGGAAACTCAGTTTATGAGTGAAGCCGTAAAAATAGCCTATAAAATTGCAGAAGCTGGTGATAATGTTTTGTTATCTCCTGCATGTGCAAGTTTTGATTTGTTTGAAAATTACGAAGATAGAGGACGTCAATTTAAAGAAGCAGTTAGAAAGTTATAATGCAGGAATTGTTTAACAATTTAAAAGGAGATCGTTTAATCTGGGCTATTGCAGCTTTACTTGCATTAGTTTCATTTTTACCAGTTTACAGTGCAGCTAGTAACTTGGCTTATGTGAGTGGTAATGGTAATACTTTTAAATTCTTTGTTAAGCATTTTGTGCATCTGTTTTTGGGATTTGCAATTATTTATGGAGTTCATAAAATACCTTACAGATATTTTAGAGGTCTTTCGATAATTATGATTCCTGTAGTTATTGTGCTACTTGCAATTACACTTTTTCAGGGTACGACTATCGATGGCGCAAATGCAAGTAGATGGATTCAAGTTCCAATCGTTGGATTTACATTCCAACCTTCTACTTTGGCAGCAGTTGTTATAATGGTTTATGTAGCTAGATACTTATCTAAAATAAAAGACAAGACCATTAGTTTTAAATCTTCTATTTTACCATTGTGGCTCCCTGTTTTTGCAATTTTGGCTTTAATTCTTCCAGCAAACTTTTCAACTACTGCGATTATCTTTTCTATGGTAGTAGTATTAACCTTTTTAGGTGGCTATCCTTGGCAATACTTATTAATAATTCTAGGAACAGGAGCTGTAGTATTAACATTATTTGTTTTGACAGCTAAAGCTTTTCCAGATTTAATGCCTAATCGTGTTGACACTTGGTCTAACAGAATAGAGAACTTCTTAAATGGAGAAGATACTGAGGCAGATTATCAAATAGAAAAAGCAAAAATAGCAATTGCATCTGGAGGAGTTCCTGGTTTAGGTCCAGGAAAAAGTGTGCAAAAAAACTTTTTGCCTCAATCGTCTTCAGATTTTATTTATGCAATAATAATTGAAGAGTATGGATTAATTGGAGGATTCTTCGTTATGCTTTTATACTTATGGTTTTTATTTAGAATAGTGATAGTAGCTCAAAAAGCAGATACAATTTTCGGAAAGTTATTAGTCTTAGGTGTAGGAATTCCAATAGTATTTCAGGCGTTAATTAATATGGCTGTTGCAGTAGAATTATTTCCAGTTACAGGTCAGACTTTACCATTAATTAGTAGTGGAGGAACCTCAATCTGGATGACTTGTTTAGCTATAGGAATAATATTAAGTGTAAGTGCAAAACGTCAAGAAATAAAAGAACTAGAAGATTTAAGTCAAGAAGAAAATCCGTTAGAAATTTTAGCAGAAGCTCAATGAAAAACTATAAAATAATATTATCTGGAGGTGGAACAGGAGGACATATTTATCCTGCAATTTCCATTGCAAATGAGCTAAAGGTTAGGTTTCCAAAAGCAGAATTTTTATTTGTAGGAGCTTTAGATAAAATGGAAATGGAAAAAGTACCACAAGCTGGATATAAAATTGAAGGCTTATGGATTTCTGGAATACAAAGACGATTAACACTTAAGAATCTATCGTTTCCTTTTAAACTTATAAGCAGTTTATTAAAATCGAGAAGAATTTTAAAACAATTTAAACCAGATGTTGCTATTGGTACAGGAGGTTTTGCAAGTGGACCATTATTACATGTCGCAATTTCTAAAGGTGTGCCTAGTTTAATTCAGGAACAAAATTCTTATCCAGGAATTACAAATAAAATCTTATCGAAAAAAGCAGATTGTATTTGTGTGGCATACGATAAATTAGAACGCTTTTTTCCAAAAGATAAAATTATTAAAACAGGAAATCCTGTGCGTCAAGATATTATTGATTTAGAAGGAAAAACCATAGAAGCAAAAGACCATTTTGGATTAATTCACAACAAAAAAACGTTATTGGTTTTAGGTGGAAGTTTAGGAGCAAGACGAGTAAATCAGTTAATAGAAAGTAAGCTTGATTATTTTAAAGAAAATAATATTCAGGTGATATGGCAATGTGGTAAGCTGTATTATAA
>JABDPN010000065.1 GCA_013042715.1 Flavobacteriaceae bacterium
TTGCCACTCCTGATTGCGTTCGTAGTTTAATTGTCCCAAAGCTGGAGAAATATTCATAAGTTTAGAAAGACTTCTAGCAGATTTCTTTTTAAGCAGTCTATTTAAGCGTTCAGCTTCTTTTAAAAAACAACCTTGTGAAAATTGTGTTGTAGGTAATTCGCTATCGAAGTTTAAAGATTTTGCTGGAGATAATACAAGTTTCATTATGTCTTAATTTTTAATGATATAAAATTACGAGTAATCCAGATTTTTTGAAAGCAAACGATAAAGATTATAGTAATCTAATTATTGATTTTCTTGATGCTTCGCATAATTACGCCATTTTTCTATGCATTGTTGCATATCATCTGGAATTTCTGAAGTAAATGATAGCTTCTCTCCTGTTTTAGGATGAACAAATCCTAATGTTTTAGCATGTAAAGCTTGTCTAGGTAATACTTTAAAACAATTCTCTACAAATTGCTTATACTTTGTAAACGTTGTGCCTTTAAGTATCTTTTCTCCACCATAACGCTCATCATTAAAAAGTGTATGACCAATATGCTTTAAATGCACACGAATTTGATGCGTTCGTCCTGTTTCCAACTTACAGGAAACTAGAGTTACATATCCAAATCGCTCTAAAACGTTATAATGCGTAACAGCTGGTTTACCTTTTTCTATATCATCATCTAAAAAAACTGTGTTCTGCAATCTATTTTTAGGATGTCTTCCAATATTACCCTCAATCGTTCCAGAATCTGCTTCAACATTTCCCCAAACCAATGCTATATATTCACGTTCGCTGGTTTTATCAAAAAATTGCTTAGACAAATGTGTCATAGCTGTTTCGGTTTTAGCAACAACCAATAAGCCACTTGTATCTTTATCTATTCTATGAACTAAACCTGGACGTTCGTTTGAGTTTTTGGGTAAATTTTCGAAATGAAATGTGAGCGCATTAATTAACGTACCAGAATAATTTCCATGTCCTGGATGTACAACCATTCCTGCTGGTTTATTTACTACAATTAGCTCTTCGTCTTCATAAATAATATCTAAAGGAATATCTTCTGGAACCAATAAATACTCGTAAGGAGGATGTGTAAGCATCACTTTTATCTTATCAAAAGGTTTAACTTTATAACTGGATTTAACAGGAACACCATTAACACGAATACTACCTTCTTTTGCAGCAGCTTGAATTTTATTACGTGTAGCATTTTCGACAAAATTCATTAAGTATTTATCGATGCGTAAAGGTTGCTGACCTTTTTCAGCTACAAAAGAATAATGCTCATAAAGTTCGTTTTCTTCTTCTGGTAAAATTTTATTCTCCTCCATTATTCTTTTTAATTACAGCTCTATTACCATTTCCAAGAATTAAATCGATTTTAGAGGTTTTTTGAAGTAATGTTCCAGGTATAATTTTTTCGCCTTTATGTTTAATGCCAAGAACTTCGTCTTTACCAATATCGTCCTGATATGTAATTGTACCTATTTCAAAACCCAAAGCTTCAAGAGTTGGTTTTGCTTGTCTAAATGTTCGTCTTATAATATTTGGAACACCAATTTTTCTGTATCCAGATGGATTAATTGTTAAATATATTTTTCGATTTTCTTTTACTTGAGCTCCAGCTTCTGGTTGTTGTTCTATTACCGAGTATGCAGGATAATTTGGGTTATAATTTGCAGAATCCTGTACAACCATCTTTAAATTATTATCATCTAACTCAATTTCTACTACTGCTAAAGATTTTCCTTTTAATTCAGGAACTGTTTCAAAATCGCCATGATGTGTATAAGATTTTAACCAAAATAGCATGACTACAATTATTAAAAATCCAGCTGCAAAAGCAATTACAATCTGTTTTACAAAGGTTTTACTAGTAAGAAATTTAACAAGACTCATTCTTTATTTTTATATGTCACAAATCTACACAAATATATTTTTTTGTGAGGTTTCAACTTTTAATTAGTTGATTAATATACGTGATTATAATCCAAAAAGGTTTTTACAGCAGTAAATAAGTTATATTTTTGATACTATCTAATCATGTACTTATAATGAAATTAAATATTGCAATATTAATGGGAGGATATTCTAGCGAATATAAAATCTCTCTTAAAAGCGGAAATGTTGTTTTTGAAACATTGGACAAAACAAAGTATAATGCTTATCGTATTCATATATTTAAAGATAAATGGGTTTATGTTGATGACAATAATGCTGAATTTAAAATTAATAAAGACGATTTTTCTGTAGTTATAGATAACCATCCCATAACATTTGATTGTGTATTTAATGCTATTCATGGTGCTCCTGGAGAAGATGGCTACATACAAGCTTATCTTGAGTTATTAGGGATTCCACATACAAGTTGTAACATGTATCAAGCTGCACTTACCTTTAACAAACGAGATTGTTTAAGTACTTTAAAACCTTATGGAATTAAAACAGCAGAATCGTATTATTTAAATTTAGGTGATTCTATTAGTGAAGATGATATTATTAAAAAAGTAGGATTACCATGTTTTGTAAAAGCCAATAAAGCTGGAAGTAGTTTCGGTATTACCAAAGTTCATAAAAAAGAAGACATACAAGCTGCTATTGATATAGCATTTAAAGAAGATGACGAGATTATTATAGAATCGTTTTTAGATGGAACTGAAGTTTCTGTTGGTGTTTTAAAATACAAAGGTGAAGTTATAGTTTTACCAATAACAGAAATTGTAAGTGAAAATGATTTCTTTGATTATGAAGCTAAATATCTTGGACAATCTCAAGAAATTACTCCTGCAAGAATTTCTAAAGAACAAGAACAAAAAGTTAATAAAATTGCTAAACAAGTCTATGAAATTTTAAAAATGGATGGATTTTCCAGAAGCGAATACATTTTTAAAGATGGAGAACCACATTTGTTAGAAGTCAATACAGTTCCTGGATTAACAAAAGAAAGCATTTTACCACAACAAGCTGCTGCTGCAGGAATTT
>JABDPN010000149.1 GCA_013042715.1 Flavobacteriaceae bacterium
CTATAATAATAAGTTGTGGTAATGCTTTGTTTTCTTCCAATAAACGTTTGTAACGTCTGTAAACAACTTCTGTCATAGAGGCAAAATCGTCTGGACCATCAACGGTTTTAATATTAAAATGTCTGTAATCCTTTTTGCTTGGTTTACCATTTTTAAAGACAACACAAGCAGCAACTGGATTAGTTCCTTGTATGTTTGAGTTATCAAAACATTCAATGTGTCTAGGCTCTTCGCTTAATCTCAAATCGGCTTTCATTTGCGCCATTATTCTATTAACATGACGATCTGGATCTGTGATTTTAACTTGCTTAAGTTGTTCTAGTCTATAATATTTTGCATTTCTTAATGATAAATCCAGAATATGTTTTTTGTCTCCTAATTTTGGAATTGTCACCTTAACTTCTTTACCTAGATCTACAGAAAATTGCACATAAATTTCTTTTGATTTAGAATTGAATCGTTGCCTAATTTCGGTTATAGCTAATTCCAGTAAATCTTTATCAGCTTCTTGAAGCTTTTTCTTTATTTCTAATGTATGTGAACGAATAATCGAACCATAAGATAATTGAAGAAAATTAACATAAGCATAACTTTCGTCACTTACAATACTAAACACATCTACATTGCTAATTTTAGGATTAACAATTGTAGATTTG
The DNA here is from genome assembly GCA_013042715.1 of Flavobacteriaceae bacterium. GTDB lineage: Bacteria > Bacteroidota > Bacteroidia > Flavobacteriales > Flavobacteriaceae > Site-B15. Next base: position 657 of record JABDPN010000149.1, read on the forward strand.
GATTGGTAGTTTTCTAGTATTTCAATCTTTTCTTTTATTTTTTGAGCCTCTTCAAAGTACATCTCCTGTGCTAATGTCTGCATTTGGTCTTTAAATGCGTTTAAAGAATCTTTAAAGTTTCCTTTTAATATTTCTCTTATAGCTTTAATGCTATGATTGTATTCTTCAACTGTTTCTAATCCTTCGCAGGCGCCTTTGCAATTTCCTAAATGATATTCTAAGCAAACTTTGTATTTTCCTGCAACAATTTTTTCTTGAGATAAATCATAATTACATGTTCTTAAAGGATATAAACCACGTATTAATTCTAAAAGTGTGTAAACTGTTTTTACACTTGTATAAGGACCAAAATATTCGCTACCATCCTTAATTAACCTTCTGGTTTGAAATACACGAGGAAAGCGCTCGTTTTTAATACAAATCCATGGATAAGATTTATCATCTTTTAAAAGAACATTATATCGTGGTTGATGCTTTTTAATTAAGTTGTTTTCTAGTAAAAGTGCGTCAGTTTCAGTATCCACAACAATATGCTTAATGGTTGTAATTTTTTTTACAAGCACTCTAGTTTTACCATTTTCTTGTGTTTTTGTAAAATAAGAACTGACTCTTTTTTTTAGGTTTTTTGCCTTTCCAACATATAGTATTGTCCGGTTTTTATCAAAATATTGATATACTCCAGGTAAACTTGGTAAGGTTTTAATTTGAATATCTAATGCCATTTTCGTCATCATCTCAAAGGTATATTAATTCATGTGATTGTAAAAATTCGAAGTCGATTTTTAGTATATTGCATAGTACTTTTCTAATTATTATGAATATTGTAATCCTTTCCAGAAACGCAAACCTTTATTCTACAAAACGTTTAGTAGATGAAGCCCAAAAGAGAAACCATGACATAGAAGTTATAGATCCTCTTAAATGCGATTTAATTATTGAAAGGGAAAAACCAACTATTTATTATAAAGACAGATATCTAGATTATGTCGATGCTATTATCCCAAGAATTGGAGCTTCAGTTACATTTTTTGGATGTGCAGTTGTTCGTCAATTTGAAATGATGAATATCTTTACAACTGTAACATCTGATGCTATTTTAAGATCTCGAGATAAACTTAGAAGTTTTCAACGTTTATCTAAAGAAGGTATTGGTATGCCTAAAACTGTATTTACAAACTATTCTAGAGATGTTGTAGAAGTTTTGGAACATGTTGGTGGTCCTCCTGTTGTTATTAAGCTACTGGAAGGCACGCAAGGTTTAGGCGTTGTTCTTGCAGAAAGTAAAAACGCAGCAGAATCAGTACTTGAAGCATTTAACGGTTTACAGGCTCGTGCTTTGGTACAAGAATATATTAGAGAAGCAAAAGGATCAGATTTACGTGCTTTAATTGTAGATGGTCAAGTTGTTGGAGCCATGAAACGACAAGGAAGAGAAGGCGAATTTCGATCTAATTTACATCGTGGTGGTTCTTCAGTATACGTTAAACTTAACGAGGCAGAATTGAAACTTGCTATTAAAGCAGCAAGAGCTCTAAGACTTCCTGTTTGTGGTGTAGACATGTTACAATCCAGAAGAGGTCCTTTGTTAATGGAGGTAAATTCTACTCCAGGATTAGAAGGAATTGAAGGTACAACTGGAAAAAATATTGCCAGAGCAATTATTACGTTTATTGAAAGAAACAGAAAATAATGACAAGCCCAAAATCTGATATTTTACATATACTTGGTGAAGAAATCGCTCTTGGAGAACGCAGAGAAATTAATTTTAACGTTGCAAAACTCCATACAACAACACAAGTAAATGTTCCCGTTTTAATTGAGCGTTCAAAAAAAACAGGACCAACTATTCTTTTTACAGCTGGAATACATGGCGACGAAGTAAATGGTGTTGAAATTGTTAGACAACTTATAGCTAAAGGCATCAATAAGCCAAAAAAAGGAACAATAATATGTGTCCCTGTTATTAATATTTTTGGATTCTTACACATGGAACGCGAACTACCAGATGGTAGAGATTTAAACAGAATGTTCCCAGGAAGTAAAACAGGATCTCTTGCTAGTCAGGTTGCTTTTAAGCTTATGTCAGAAATCGTTCCACAAGCTGATTTAATAATAGATTACCATACAGGAGGAGCAGATCGTTTCAATTCATCTCAAATTAGAATTGTAAAAGATGAACCTGTTCTTGAAGAACTCGCTGAAATCTTTGGAGCACCATTTATCCTTTATTCAAAAAATATTAAAAAATCATTTAGAAGTGCATGTTATAAAATTGGTGTACCTATTTTACTTTTTGAAGGTGGAAAATCCTTTAGTCTTGATAAAACTGTAACCAATACAGGTGTTAATGGTGCTAAACGTATCTTAAATCATTTGGATATGCTAAATAGCAAGTTTAAAGTTTCTAAGCCAAAAAAAGAATCAGTCTACATTTCCAGAAGTAAGTGGATTAGAGCAAAATATTCTGGTATGTTTAAAGCTTCCGTTTCTATAAATAACTATATTAAAAAAGGTGATGTTATTGGGAATATTACAGATCCATTTGGTAAATTTAATCACTTTATAAAAGCTAATTATTCTGGATATGTTTTTAGTGTAAACGAAGCTCCAATAGTTTATAAAGGTGATGCTATTATGCATGTTTCAATAGAATTAGAACAATGAAAAAAGCTGAACTCAGAAAAAAATACAAAGCATTAAGAAGTAATTTAACTACAAACGATATAGAATCTTTAAGTATAGAAATTGCTAACGAGTTATTACAAGTTCCTATTTGGCATCATACGTTTTACCACATTTTCTTAACCATAGAAGAACATCATGAAATCAATACAGAATATATTTTAAATATTCTCGCTGGTATGGATAAAAACATTGTGGTTTCAAAAAGCAACTTCGAAAACAATACTCTTGAGAATTTTCTATTAACAGATAACACCTTACTTAAAAAGAGTATCTATAACATTCCAGAACCTGTAGATGGTATTCCGATTGAAAATAACAAAATAGATATTGTTTTTGTGCCTCTTTTAGCTTTTGATAAGCACGGAAATCGCATAGGTTATGGCAAAGGGTTTTACGACAATTTTTTAAAAACATGCAATGAAGATGCTTTAAAAATTGGTTTATCTTTTTTTGAAGCGGAAGAATTAATTAATGATACTCGAGATGATGATATAAAGCTGGATTATTGTGTTACTCCAACACGATTGTATCAGTTTTAGAAGGCTTTGTAAATGCCCTTTTATTAAAAAACAGCAACATACCAACTCCAGAACTTATTGCAACATCGGCAATATTAAAAACAGGTTGGAAAAACGTAAATGCTTTTCCTCCCCAAATTGGGAACCAATTGGGTAAAACTCCATTCCAGATTGGGAAATGAAGCATATCTACCACCTTACCATGAAATAGTCCTGAATAACCACCTTCTTCTGGTAAAAAATCAGCTATTTGACCATAACTATCGTTAAATATTAAACCGTAAAAAACAGAATCTATTATGTTTCCTAAAGCTCCTGAGAAAATCAAAGCTATAGAAATAATTAATATTTTAGATGCCTTTAATTTTATTGAATTTATTAGCCAAAAGCCTATTCCAGTTACAGCAATTATTCTAAATATTGTAAGAATTACTTTTGCAGTTTTATCAGACATAAAGGTAAAAAAGTCGCTTAGTTTTGCTCCCCAAGCCATCCCATTGTTTTCCACAAATAAAATTTTAAACCAAGAAAACACTTCTACACTTTCTTGTAGCCTAAAATTAGTTTTAATATAAACTTTGGAAACTTGGTCTATTACAAGAATAATAAGTATAAAAAGTATAGCTTTTTTATAGGTCATAAAATCAAGTGTGATACAAAACTAAAAACGTCTCTAATTAGAGACGTTTATTAACGTATGAATTTGTACAGAATTACTTCTGCATATTTTTAGCTTCTATACTCAATGTCGCATGAGGCACTAATTTTAATCGTTCTTTATTAATTAGTTTACCTGTAACGCGACATACACCATAGGTTTTGTTTTCAATTCTAATTAGAGCATTTTTTAAATCTCTAATAAATTTTTCTTGACGAATTGCTAATTGCGAATTAGCCTCTTTACTCATAACCTTACTACCTTCTTCAAATGCTTTAAAAGTAGGCGATGTGTCGTCGGTGCCATTATTGTGATCGTTCATGTAAGCACTTTTAATCAATTCTAAATCATGCTGTGCTTTTTTTATCTTCTCCTGAATTAATACTCTGAATTCTTCTAATTCTTTATCAGAATATCTTACGTTAGTGTTTACTGCCATAATCTTAATGTTTTTGTATAAATAATTTGGTGCTTATGTTGTCGAAAGCAATTTCAATGCCATTATTTACACTGTCTATAATTTCTAGTTCTTCTGTTAAGGTTTCAGTCTTGATATAGTCTAGATTAGTGTTAACTGCATTAACAATATTATCTTCTGTTTGTAGAACAACATCAATTCTATCTGTTACTTCAAATCCTGAATCTTTACGTAAATTCTGAATGCGATTAACGAGCTCACGAGCAATCCCTTCTTGTCGTAAATCATCAGTAATTGTAACATCTAGAGCGACGGTTAAGCTACCTTCGTTTGCTACGAGCCAACCTTCTATATCTTGAGATTTTATCTCGACGTCCTCATGTTCTAAGTTAATACTTTTTCCGTTAATTTCAATGGCTATAGAGCCATTTTGTTCTATAATGTTAATATCTTCCTGAGTAAAGTTATTAACTGCATTAGCAATTAATTTCATGTCTTTACCAAAACGAGGTCCAAGTAATTTAAAGTTTGGTTTTATTTGTTTTACCAAAATATCTGATGCATCTTCCAGCAAATCAATCTCTTTTACATTTACTTCGTACTTTATTAAATTAGATACTGCTAATATTTCTTCCTTTTGTTCTTTTGAATCTACAGGAATCATAATTTTTTGCAGTGGTTGTCTAACTTTAATCTTTTCTTTAGCTCTTAACGATAAAACTAAAGAGGAAATTGTCTGCGCATTTTCCATTTTGCGTTCTAGAGTTTTATCCACAAGATTTTCATCAAAATCAGGAAAATCTGCAAGATGCACACTTTCGAAGTTTTCTTTTTGCGTAACACTATTTAAGTCTTGATACAATTTATCCATAAAGAAAGGTGCAATTGGTGCGCCTAACTTAGCAATGGTAAGCATACATGTATATAAGGTTTGGTATGCTGAAATTTTATCTTGCTGATAATCGCCTTTCCAAAATCTTCTTCTACTTAAACGTACAAACCAGTTACTTAAATACTCTTGTGTAAAGAATGATATAGCTCTTGCTGCTTTTGTAGGTTCGTAGTCGCCATAATATTCATCTACTTTCTTAATTAATGTATGTAATTCTGAAAGTATCCAACGATCTATTTCTGGTCGTTCTTCGATTGGAATATCTGATTCATTATACGTAAACTTATCTAGATTTGTATATAAAGCAAAGAATGAATAGGTGTTGAAAAGTGTTCCAAAAAATTTACGTTTTACTTCCTCTATTCCTGCTTCATCAAACTTTAAGTTATCCCAAGGGTTGGCATTGCTTATCATGTACCAACGTGTAGCATCTGCTCCATATTGAGACAAGTTTTCAAATGGATCTACAGCATTACCTAGACGTTTAGACATTTTCTGTCCATTTTTATCCAGTACAAGTCCATTAGACACTACATTTTTGTAAGTAACTGAATCAAAAACCATTGTTCCAATAGCATGCAATGTATAGAACCAACCACGAGTTTGGTCGACACCTTCTGCAATAAAATCTGCAGGATAGGATGTTCTGTTATCAATTATTTCTTTATTCTCAAAAGGATAATGCCATTGCGCATATGGCATAGAACCAGAATCAAACCAAACATCTATTAAATCTGCTTCACGTTTCATTGCTTTTCCTAAAGGAGAAACCAATACAATTTTATCGACTACATTCTTGTGTAAATCTACTGTTTCATAATTCTCTTCAGACATGTTTCCAACCTCGAAATTTGCAAAAATATCTTCAGACATAAATCCTGCCTCTATAGATTTTGTCATTTCAGATTTTAGTTCTTCAACAGAACCTATACAGATTTCTTCTTTACCATCTTCTGTTCTCCAAATTGGTAATGGAATTCCCCAAAACCGTGAGCGTGATAAATTCCAATCGTTTGCATTTGCTAGCCAATTTCCAAAACGTCCAGTCCCAGTAGATTTTGGTTTCCAGTTAATTGTTTCATTCAATTCAAACATTTTGTCTTTAACAGCAGTTGCTTTAATGAACCAAGAATCTAATGGATAATACAAAATTGGTTTGTCTGTTCGCCAACAATTTGGATAACTGTGCTTGTATTTTTCTACCTTGAAGGCTTTATTCTCTATTTTAAGCTGAATAGCAATATCTATGTCTATAGATTTATCTGGAGCTTCTCCATCTTCATAATATTCGTTCTTTACATAACGACCAGCATATTCAACCATTTCTGGTCTAAACTTCCCTTGTAAATCTACTAAAGGAACAAGGTTTCCGTTTTCATCTTTAACCAACATTGGAGGCACTTCTGGTTTAGCTTGTTTGGCAACCATCGCATCGTCAGCACCAAAAGTAGGAGCTGTATGTACAATTCCTGTACCATCTTCTGTAGTTACAAAATCTCCAGCTATTACTCTAAAGGCATTTTCTGGATTATCGTTTGGTAATGCATAAGGCATTAACTGCTCATACTTAACCTCAACTAAGTCTTTGCCCTTAAATTCTTTTGCTACGAAAAATGGAATCTTTTTATCTCCAGAATTATAATCTGCTAATTCAGATTCGTTTTCAATTTGGTTAAATTTTCCTACAAACTGTTTAGCAACTAAGCTTTTAGCAAGAATTACATTTGTTGGTTCAAACGTATATTGATTAAATGTTTTTACTAAAACATAATCTATTTTATTACCAATAGTTAATGCTGTATTACTAGGTAGTGTCCAAGGTGTTGTTGTCCAAGCTAAGAAAAATACATTCCCAAAATTCTGTAAAAACTTAGGAAGTGTTGCCTCTACTGCTTTAAATTGTGCAACAACTGTTGTATCAGTTACATCTTGATAGGTTCCTGGTTGATTTAACTCGTGCGAACTTAATCCTGTTCCAGCTTTAGGAGAATACGGTTGAATGGTGTACCCTTTGTAAATTAAATCTTTAGAATAGATTTGTTTTAACAACCACCAAACCGTTTCCATATACTTAGACTTATAAGTAATATATGGATTATCCATATTTACCCAATAACCCATTTTTTGAGTTAGGTCATTCCAAATATCTGTGTAACGCATTACAGCTTTTTTACATGCTGCATTGTATTCTTCTACAGTTATCTTTTTACCAATATCTTCTTTTGTAATTCCAAGTTCTTTTTCAACACCTAGTTCTATCGGAAGTCCATGTGTATCCCAACCTGCTTTACGTTTTACTTGAAATCCTTTTTGAGTTTTGTAGCGACAAAAAATATCTTTTATAGCACGAGCCATAACGTGGTGAATTCCTGGGAGTCCATTTGCAGAAGGAGGTCCTTCGAAAAACACAAAAGGTTTGTGCCCTTCTCGTGCTGCTATACTTTTTTCAAAGATATTATGGTCTTCCCAATAGTTACGAATTTCGTCTGCAACTTTTGGTAAGTTAAGTCCTTTATACTCAGGAAATATCGCGCTCATTTTCTATCTATTCTAATAAGAACGCGAAATTAAGGAATTTAGATAAAAAAACATGTATGGTAGATAATAAAATTTTTAGAAATCAAAAATGACAAAATGACTACAAAAACCACCTTAACAACTTGTTTATCAAGCCTTAAACATAAAATATATTGAAAAAATGACAGGAAAATAGGATTTAGATTCTTATAAATGCTTTTGGAATAGATTTTGTTCATAACATGATGAATAAAACAAATGTCTAACTAAAATTTTACATTATGAACGGATTAATTACAAAACCTAAAAATGGAAGTTTGACAACAAATGAAAGAAGACAGTCAAACTTTCCGACCTTTTCTTCTTTAATTGATGATTGGTTCTTAGGAGATATCCCTTCTCTTTTTACATCAAATTTTAACGAAGGAATATCACTACCTAAAACAAATATTAAAGAAACTGCAGATGCTTATTTTGTGGAAATGGCTGTTCCTGGAATGAAAAAAGATGACTTTAAGATTAATTTAGAAAATCAAATGTTATCTATTTCTGCTGAAACCAAAGAAGATTACCAAGAAAATAATGATAACTACACAAGAAGAGAATTTGGATATTCTTCTTTTAAAAGAACCTTTACTTTGCCTGAACATATAGAGGAATCTAAAATTAAGGCTCATTATAACGAAGGTATTTTAAGTGTAGAATTACCTAAAAAAGAAGAGGCAAAACCAAAACCTCCAAAAACTATTGAAATTTCTTAAAACTAAAAAAGGGGAGTTTTTCAACTTCCCTTTTTTATACGATGTAACGAACTAAATCTTCAATTTTAGAAACCAATTGAATTTTTATAGTTGTATTTCTTAAAGCTATTTTATTGTATTTAGACACAAAAATAGTTGAATAACCAAGTTTTTCGGCTTCAAGAATACGTTGCTCAACACGTTGTACTGGACGAATTTCTCCAGATAGACCAACTTCTGCTGCAAAACAATAATCTTTAGGTAATGCAACATCTTCGTTGGACGATAATATTGAAGCTACCACAGCTAAATCTATTGCTGGATCGTCTACTGTAATACCACCTGTAATATTTAAAAACACATCTTTTGCACCAAGTCTAAATCCAGCTCTTTTTTCTAAAACAGCAAGCAACATGTTTAAACGTTTTGCATTAAAACCTGTTGCGCTACGTTGTGGTGTTCCATAAACTGCAGAACTCACTAAGGCTTGTACTTCTATGAGTAAAGGCCGCATACCTTCAAGTGTTACTGCAACAGCATTTCCAGAAAGCTCTTCGTCTTTTTTTGAAATTAAAATCTCACTTGGATTAGATACTTCCCGTAATCCTGAACCTTGCATTTCGTAGATTCCGAGTTCGTTAGTAGAGCCAAATCTATTTTTATGTGCTCTAAGAATTCTAAAAACATAATTGCGATCGCCTTCAAACTGTAAAACAGTGTCGACCATATGCTCCAATATTTTTGGCCCAGCAATATTTCCATCTTTTGTGATGTGACCAATTAGTAGTACTGGAGTTGATGTTTCTTTTGCAAATTTAATAAGCTCACTTGTGCATTCTTTTACTTGTGAAATACTTCCTGCTGAAGATTCTATGTAATCGCTATGTAGGGTTTGAATAGAATCTATTATTACAATTTCTGGTTCTAAAACCTCAACTTGTTTAAAGATATTCTGCGTTTTAGTTTCGGTAAGTATATAGCAATTGTTATGGTTTGGATTAATGCGTTCTGCACGCATTTTTATTTGTTTTTGACTTTCTTCTCCTGAAACGTAAAGTGTTTTATACTGAAGGTTTAACGAAATTTGAAGCAATAAGGTACTTTTGCCAATTCCTGGTTCTCCACCTAAAAGCGTAAGCGATCCTGGAACAATTCCACCTCCAAGAACACGATTAAATTCTGAATCTAGAGTTAACATTCTAGCTTCCTTTGCAGTATCTATTTCGTCTATTTTTAAAGGTTTAGATGCTCGTTTTGAAGTGGAGGATGTAGATTTCCAATCGCTTTTTTCTTGTTTTTGAATTATTTCTTCTACAATGGTATTCCATTGTTTGCACGCTGTACATTGTCCTTGCCATTTGGCAAATTGAGTACCACAATTCTGACAATAAAATGTTGTTTTTACTTTTGCCATTAATATCCAAAATCTCGTTTTATAGCATCTGCTCTATCAAGCATTTCGTCTTTTGTAATGCCTCCAATTTCTTCTAAAATATAAGCTGATCGATAGGTTCTCATTGCTTTTTTTGTCTCACCCATTTCTTCGTAAAAGCGTGCTAAGTAGTAATGCCCTAAAAGTGCATCTGGATATTCTTTTCTAGCTATTTTACCCAAAGTTTCAAAATATTCGAATTTTTCACTTTTATTTATTGCTGCCTCAATAGCCTTAAAGTCGTTTACTAAAATTTGCTTTTCTAATCCAAAAAGTTCTTCAATCATTCCATATTTCTCCAAAAGATAATCAACTGGAGAAGTTTCTAAAGTAAGGATTTTCTCTTTATATTCTTTTTTACTTATTGGCTGAAAAACATAGAATATACTTTCTAAAGCATTTGGTAATGCATGTGCAGGATTTGAATAATGTGAAGGACCTTCAAAGTTATTAAACGAATAAGAAACATTTTGGTTTTCTAATGCATTTATACTTGCGTCTAAAGCTTTAGAGTCTTCTTTAATAGCTTTTATATCATTTGTTGAAGTTGCCATATAATAAAATATCTTTTTATTGATATTCTCTAGACGTTCCGGAATATAATTTAGCATATCTGGAGCAAAAAATGGACTTACATTAATATATGCATTAAAAATGGGATCGTTTTTTAAAAGGTAATAGTTAATAAAATTTGCTGTTTCACCATGACCTACAGCAACTCTAAAATTTGCCAACCTGTAATTACCTATTAAATGCGGAACTAATTCCATGCTTATAAACTCAAAAAAACGTGCTCCATCTTCAATTGGTAAAGAGTTCTGCTCTGAATAATAACAATCTTGATCTCTGGTTTCAACCTGATTAATACCAACCACAACAGCTTCTGGCATATCTTCCCAATAAGAATAATAGTCTACATTTCCTGCAACTGCCTCAAACAAATAATCGCCGTCTAAGACTATAAACAATGGATATGTTTTGTCAACGTTTTCTTCATAATTACGTGGTAATTGAATTTTTATTTGTCTGATTTCGTTAAGTTTATAAGAATCAAATGCTTCGTAAATAGTCTGTGATAAAACAGGACTCATTAAACTAAACAGGACTAAAAAAACAAGGAATCGCTTCATATTAAATCTTTATTTTGGGCTTTAATACTCGAAAGGTAAACAAATTATTTATTTCTGTTGTAAACTGGTAATAATAGAAATGATAAACTACCAATAGCTATTATTAATAATGTTTGAGAGGTCCAGACTATCCAGCCAAATGCGATGCTTGGTGTCTCTGGAATACTAAATAGTGAGAATGCAGCTCCAATGGCTAACGGATAGACAAAAATACCTCCATTTGTAGCGGCAATGGTAAAACTAGCTGCAATAAAACCTATAAGAATTGCTGCAAAAGGAATTCCTATTAATTCTTTAACTGCAAAAGAAGTAAAATAGAACATAAGCAAATACATTGCCCAAATAAATAGCGTATGAAATATAAAAGCCCATTTTTTCTTCATTTTAAAAATGCTTAAAATGCCTTCAATTAAACCCTTTATAAAGTTTTTGATTTTAACGGCAATAACCGATTGACTTCGCTTAATAAAAACCAGAAATAAAATGCTTAGAACCAATAAGATTAAAACAGCTAATACCAAAGTTTTAGGATTAAACTTCATTAGGAAAAATTTGACTATAAAATCAAACTCTAGAAACAATGTAATTGTTATAATTCCTAACATAACAATCATATCTGCAATACGTTCAGCTACTATTGTTCCAAAACCTTTTTCGAAAGGTACATCTTCATAGTTTGCAAAAACAGCTGCACGCAATACTTCTCCAGATCTTGGTATGCCAAAATTAGTAAAGTATGCAATAAACACAGCCATGATACTATTAGGTAAATGAGGTTTAAAACCTAAAGGTTCTAACATAAATTTCCAACGATAAGCTCTAGATAAATGACTTAAAATACCACAAAAAACACCTAATAAAATCCAATAATAATTGGCATTTTTAAAGTAAGGAATAAATTCTTCTACTGGAAGTTTAGTAAAGGTATACCAACCAAAAAATACAGCTAATAAAAGCGGAATGCCAATCTTTATTACCCTTTTGGTTTTAGGTTTCAAGAAATTATTTTAAAAGGTTAGTTGCTTCATCTGGAAATACAATTGAAGGCTTAAATACTTTAGCCTGTTCATAATCCATAATAGCATAAGTAATTAAAATAAGGGTGTCACCAACAGAAACTTTTCTTGCTGCAGCACCATTTAATGTAATTTCTCCACTATTTCGAGGCCCGGGAATAACATAAGTTTCAAGGCGTTCTCCATTGTCGTTATTTACAATTTGAATTTTTTCACCTTGTATAATGTTTGCAGCATCCATTAAATCTTCATCGATAGTGATACTACCAATATAATTAAGGTCAGCTCCTGTGACTTTAACACGATGAATCTTAGATTTTACTACTTGAATTTGCATTTGGCAAAGATAATTAATTTAATGCGATATTATCAATTAATCTTATGTCGTCAGCATAAGCAGCGATAAATGCGCGATATTTTTTATGTTTTGATTTTCTTTTAACAGGTTTTAAGGTCTCAATATTTGCTATGGTAAAATATTCTAGTTTTAATAGTTCGTTTTTAGCAAATTGCTTTTTAACCCATTCCGTTACTTTAGCAGCACTTTTTGTGCCAAATTTTTTCTTGGCAGCTTTTAAGGTTTTATAAATAAATGGTGCTGTCTTTTTGTATTCAGGTTTCAGTCTTTCATTCCTAGAGCTAAGGGCTAATCCAGAAGGTTCTCTATATATTTTACAGCCGACAATATTAACTGACAAATTGTACTTTTCTACTAGCTTTCGTATAATCTGTAACTGCTGAAAATCTTTTTCCCCAAAATAAGCATTATCTGGATTAACTATTTCAAACAAACGCTTTACAATCGTACCAACACCATCAAAATGTCCATCTCTAAATTCACCTTCCATTTCATACTCCAAACCATCAAAATCAAATCTAGTAGAATTCACATTATCGCTGTAAATATCTTCTACAGTTGGCGCATAAACAACAATATTTGTATCAGAAACTGTTTTAAGGAGTTCTACATCGCGTTCTAGAGTTCTTGGATATTTTTCTAAATCTTGTTTGTTGTCAAACTGTGTTGGATTTACAAAAACACTAACAAAAATCCTTTCATTATCTTCTAAAGCACGCTCCACTAGTGAGATATGTCCCTTATGCAAAGCTCCCATTGTTGGTACAAAACCAATCTTTAATCCCTCTTGTTTTAGTTGAGAAACAAGCTCTGAAATTTTATTTTTTGAATTAACTATTATCACATTAACAAAAATTAACAGCGTGCAAACTTAATATATTAAGGCTAATCTGCATAAATTTTTGTAATTTTGCAGGGTTTTTTATTTATAAAACCTATATAGCAATTAACACATGAAGGATAAGAGAATATTATATGTGTCTTCTGAAGTTGTACCATATTTACCAGAAACAGAAATTTCATCAATGTCTTTTGAAGCTCCTAGAATGGTAAATAAACAAGGAGGACAAATAAGAATATTCATGCCAAGGTATGGAAATATAAACGAACGAAGACACCAATTACATGAAGTAATTAGACTTTCTGGTATAAACCTAGTAATTAACGATCTAGATATGCCATTAATTATTAAAGTTGCTTCAATTCCTAAAGAGCGTATTCAAGTTTATTTTATAGATAACGAAGAGTATTTTAAGCGTAAAGCAACACTTACTGATGAAGATGGTAAACTATTTACAGACAATGACGAACGTTCAATCTTTTTTGCAAAAGGTGTAATAGAAACCGTTAAAAAATTAAATTGGGCTCCAGACATTATACATGTTCATGGATGGTTAGCTTCATTATTACCTTTATATTTAAAAGAATATTACAAAGACGAACCCTTGTTTACTAATAGTAAAATTGTAACGTCTTTATACAATCAAAGCTTTGATGATTCGTTAAATAAAGAAATGATTAATAAAATAAAATTTGATAATATTTCTGAAGACACTGTTTCTATACTAAAACAGCCTACGTATTCTAATATCATGAAAATCGCTATAGATTATTCTGATGCTTTAATTATAGGTTCTGAAGAAATTCCATCAGATTTACAAGAACATTTAGGCAATAGTGATAAACCTACCTTAGAATATCATAGTTTAGAAACTTTTGCTGAAGCTTATACAGAATTCTACAATCAAGTACTTAGTTAGTTTAATTCAAACATGAAAAATACTAAAATGAATATAAAGCAATTTGCCTTATTGCTATCTTTATTACTAGTTTTAACTAGCTGCGATAAAGAATTTGCAAGTTTAGATACAGATATTATTAATAACGAAAATGCTGATAATTTCTCTACAGATAAACAGGATTTTCCAGTAATTACTTACACAAAAACATATAGTCCTTTTGCTTCTAATACATTAAGCTCAAACTTACTAGGCTATTACTATCATCCTATTTATGGTGGTACCACAGCTAATGTTGTAGCTCAAGTATCAACAAGTCGTTTTGATCCAACTTTTGGTGATAATGTAGAAGTAGACTCGGTTGTGATTACTATACCTTATTTCTCTAAAGCATCTAGCACTGAAGATGGAGATGTTGTATATAAATTAGATTCTGTTTATGGTAATTCTCCAGTAAAATTGTCTATCTATCAAAACAATTACTTTTTAAGAAATTATGATCCTGATCAAGATTTTACAGAAGCTAGAAATTATTATTCAGATAGATCATCTTCAGATGCAAATAATATAAGTGAAACAGATTTAGAAGGACAATTGTTATATACTATTGATGAGTTTACACCAAGTAACGAATTAATTATATTGTCCGTTCCTAGTCCGACTGAAGAAGATCCAGATGCTACAGAAGTAACTCAAAATTTAATACCTTCATTCAGAGTAAAACTTTTTGACGCTACAGACGAGAATAATACCGAAGATCCTGCAGATACTTATTGGCATGATTTATTTTTTGATTTAGAAGGTTCTTTAGAACTAAGTAATCCTAACAACTTTTTAGATCATTTTAGAGGCTTTTATTTTAAATCTGAAGCATTAGACATGGATAATGGTAACATGACATTGTTAGATTTTAAAAACACAGGAGCAAATTTTACCATATATTATAAAAACGCATTGGACGAAGGAGATACAGATAATGACGGAATACCAAATTATGCTGATGTTGATGTTGATGGTGACGATTTAGATGATAATGGAGAAGACTCAGATGACGATGGTATAAACAATACATACGATATAGATTCTACTGATGGTACAGATGAAGACGAAGATGGAATAGATGAAACTGTTGGTCCAAAAACTGGAGAATATGCAATGTCTTTCTCTGGTAATGTTGTTAATATCATAGAAAACGAAAACTTCAATATAACAGATGGAGACGATGTAAATGGAGACGAATTACTTTACCTAAAAGGCGGAGAAGGCTCTATGGCTATTGTAAACTTATTTAATGGTGACGAAGATGGAAACTCAACATATTTAGAAGATTTTAAAGCTAGTAATTGGTTAATTAACGAAGCAAATCTTATTTTCCATGTAGATCAAAGTCAAATGCTTGAAGACGAACCAAATCGCTTATTTATTTTAGATTTAGAGAACAATTTACCTTTAGCTGATTACTATCTTGACCAATCTGTTAATAATGAAACTCAGGAAGTTGTATTAAGTCATTTAGGAGAACTAGAACGTGAAGGGGATGAATTAGATGGACAAGGTGTTCAATACAAAATTAAGATTACTGAGCATATTAATAACATCTACAAAAATGACTCTACAAATGTTAAACTTGGATTATTTGTAAGTTCAGGTGTTGGTGCTAATAGTGCTCAAAATCTTCTACTTAAAGATTATGACGAGAACAATACTAATTTTCAAATAAAAAACATTATTTCTGGGGCAGCACTTACTCCTAAGGGAACAGTCTTACATGGTAACAATGGTTCAGATCCTTTAAAACAAGTAAAACTTCAAATTTATTATACAGAACCTAATTAACAATAACTTATGTGTGGAATTGTAGGATATATTGGACATAGAGAAGCTTATTCTATTATTTTAAAAGGATTAAGACGTTTAGAATATAGAGGCTACGATAGTGCAGGAGTTGCATTATATGATGGAAACGATATTAAATTATCTAAAACAAAAGGCAAAGTAGACGATTTAGCTTCAAAAGTATCTCAAGAAATTACTACTGAAGGTAGTTTAGGAATAGGGCATACCCGTTGGGCAACACATGGAGAGCCAAATAATGTTAATTCACATCCACATTATTCTAATTCTGGTGATCTTGTTATTATTCATAATGGAATTATAGAAAACTATGAAACCATTAAACAAGAGCTTAAAAATAGAGGTTATTCATTTCATTCAGATACTGATACTGAAGTCTTAATCAATCTAATTGAAGATGTTAAGAAGAACGAAAACGTTAAATTAGGTAAAGCTGTACAAATAGCATTAAATCAAGTAGTAGGAGCTTATGCAATTGCTGTTTTCGATAAAAATAAAGCAAATGAAATTGTAGTTGCAAAACTAGGTAGTCCTCTTGCTATAGGTATTGGAAAAGAAGAATTTTTTATTGCTAGTGACGCTTCTCCTTTTCTAGAATATACTAAAAACGCCATTTATCTTGAAGATGAAGAAATGGCTGTAATTAGATTACACAAAGGTATTTCTGTAAGAAAAATCAAAGACGATTCTTTAGTAGATCCTTACATTCAAGAGCTTCAACTTAATCTTGAACAAATTGAAAAAGGTGGTTACGAGCACTTCATGCTTAAAGAGATTTATGAGCAACCAAGTGCTATTAGGGATACATACAGAGGTAGACTTTCTATTGAGCAAGCAATAATTAAGATGTCTGGAGTAGAAGACAATATGAAGAGATTCCTTAATGCAGATAGAATTATAATTGTTGCTTGTGGAACTTCATGGCACGCTGGTTTAGTAGCTGAATATATGTTTGAGGACTTAGCAAGAATTCCTGTAGAAGTAGAATATGCTTCAGAATTTAGATATAGAAATCCTGTAATTTCGGAAAATGATATTGTAATAGCTATCTCTCAGTCTGGAGAAACAGCAGATACACTTGCTGCAATTAAATTAGCTAAAGAAAGAGGTGCTTTTGTTTTTGGAGTATGTAATGTGGTAGGTTCTTCAATTGCTAGAGAATCTAATGCCGGAGCCTATACTCACGCAGGTCCAGAAATTGGTGTTGCATCCACTAAAGCATTTACAACACAAATTACTGTCTTAATGCTTATAGCGCTTAGGCTAGCAAGAGCAAAGGGAACCATTTCTAGTTCAGAGTTTAGAATGCATATGCTAGAGCTTGATTTAATTCCAGAAAAAGTTGAAAATGCCTTAAAATCTGATGCTCACATTCAACTTATTGCTGATAAATTCAAAGACGCTAAAAACTGTCTATATCTTGGTAGGGGATACAATTTTCCAGTAGCTTTAGAAGGTGCTCTTAAGCTTAAAGAAATATCTTATATTCATGCTGAAGGCTATCCTGCTGCTGAAATGAAACATGGACCAATTGCTTTAATAGACGAAAACATGCCAATTTTTGTAATTGCTACTAAAAAAGGGCACTACGAAAAAATTGTAAGTAACATCCAAGAAATTAAATCAAGAAAAGGAAAAATAATAGCTGTAGTGACACAAGGAGATGAAGTTGTTAAAGAATTAGCAGATCATGTTATTGAAGTACCCGAAACAATAGAACCTCTAACACCATTGTTAACTACAATTCCGTTACAATTATTATCATATCACATGGCTGTTTTGTTAGGAAAAAATGTAGATCAGCCTCGTAATCTTGCTAAATCGGTAACGGTAGAATAATCAAAAATCATTTTTTTTACTATCATAACTTTTTTTTTAATAAAAAAGGTGCACTTTTTTTGTCTAATTTATAAAATTTGATAAAAAAGTGTATATTGCTTGCAATAAATTAACTAAACCCTAAGTATGAAAACTATTTTAAAGATTTTTATGTTGTTTTTCAGTATAAGTATTTATGCTCAAACAACTGTAAAAGGAAATGTTTCGGATGAAAGTGGACTACCACTAATTGGTGCCAATGTAATAGTTGTTGGCTCTACTTCTGGAGCAGTAACAGATTTTGATGGAAATTTCATTATCAAAACAAATCAAGTCCCTCCATTTACACTTAAAGTAACAAGCGTTGGATTTACTGATGCAACAAAAGAAGTAACTACAGATAATCAGACTGTAAACTTTGTGCTAAAAGAAGGAAACGAACTTGATGAAATTGTTATTTCAGCATCAAGAACTCCTGAACGTATTTTCGAATCTCCAGTAACGGTAGAACGATTTGGAACAAAAGAGATTAAAACTACAGCATCAGTCGATTTTTACGATGGATTAGAAAACTTAAAAGGTGTAGATGTTAATACAAATAGTTTAACATTTAAATCCGTAAACACTCGAGGTTTTGCAACATTTGCAAACAACAGATTTATGCAACTAGTAGATGGTATGGATAATTCTACACCTGCGCTAAACTTCCCAATAGGGAATTTAGTAGGTATGGTAGAAACCGATGTTCAAAGTGTCGAACTTCTTCCTGGTGCTTCATCTGCGCTGTATGGTGCTAATGCTTTCAATGGAATCCTTTTTATGAGAAGTAAAAATCCCTTTGATCATACTGGTATAAGCGTTTCTTTAAAACGTGGTATTACATCACAAGATGCCGCAGGAGACAATAATTACACTGATTTCGGAATAAGAATGGCTCACAAATTCAGTGAAAAATTTGCTGCTAAAGTAAATTTTGGATATTTAAAAGGAACCGATTGGGCTGCAAATAACGAAACCGATAGAAATTCAGATGGTGGAACTAGGCAAACTAATATAAATTACAATGGAGTTAATATTTATGGAGACGTAGTTTCTACTAATATTAAAGGTGTTGCAGTTGCTCTAGAAGGATTAGGTATTTTACCTGCAGGAGCAAATGCTTTGGTCCCTTCTGTTAATGTAAGTAGAACAGGTTATGCTGAATCAGATTTAACTGATTACAATGCTGAAAGTGTTAAAGCCGATTGGGGTTTATTCTATAGACCCTGGGAAAATGATTTTGAAATATCTTATGTTGGAAAAGTTGGTACAGGCTCAACAATCTATCAAGGTAGTAACAGGTATTACATCGATAATTTCTTTCAAGAACAACACAAGTTAGAAATTAGAAATGACAATTTCTTTTTAAGAGGATATCTCGTTGCTGATAAAGCTGGAGACTCATATGATATGGTATTCACTGGTGTAAATATTAACAGAGCATGGAAAGATGATGAAACTTGGTTTGGAGAATATACTGGGGCTTTTGTCCAAGCAACACTTGCAGGAGCAACTGAGGATCAAGCACATGCTACTGGACGAGCAGTAGCTGAAACAGGTCGTTATTTACCTGGTTCACCAGAATTTAAAGCTGCTTTTAACAGAAGTATCAATGATCCTGATTTATTAACAGGTTCTAAGTTTCAAGATGCTTCAAAGTATTATCATTCTGATGCTAATTATAACTTCAGTCACTTAATTGACTGGGCTGACATTCAAATTGGAGGATCTTACAGACAATACAATTTAAACTCTTTTGGAACTATTTATACTGATTCTGATGGTCCTATAGACTATTGGGAATATGGTTTATATACTCAAATCCAGAAAAGTTTGGAGTTATCAGAATCTTTAGAACTAAAAATTACTGGTTCTGTCAGATATGACGAAAATCAATTTTTCGATGGGTTCTTATCGCCTAGAATATCTGCTGGTTTGACTGTTAACAGAGACCATAATATAAGAGCATCTGTTCAAACAGGGTTTAGAAATCCAACAACTCAGGATCTATTTATAGGATTAGATGCTGGTCCATATGTTCTAGTTGGTTCTGCACCAGAAAACCTTGACCGTTATTCAAGATCGTATCAAATAAGCGGTACTGGTCAAGCTCTAGGAGTACCTGCTAGTGTCACGCAAACTGGTCGTGCAGGTTATGAAAACTCTTACACCTTAAGCTCAGCTCTAGCTCTTGCAGCTACTGGAAACCCAGCAGTTTTAGAAGTTGCTAATCCGGATGTTGTAGAACCTGAAAAAGTAACTTCAGCTGAAGTTGGGTATAGAGGTAAATTTAATAAATTTAATATTGATTTTAGTGCATACTTTAATAGTTACAAAGACTTTATTTCACAAGCAACAGTAGTTTCTCCATTATATGGTACTGTTGGTGATAACACTTTATCTGTTGCAGCATTAGCAAACGGTGATACACAAGCATATAATATTTACACTAATTCACAAGCAAAAGTTAATTCTTATGGAGCATCCATAGCAATATCAACAAGAGTGTTTGGAGATTTTGACTTAAGTGGAAGTTACACGTATGCTAAGTTAGATTTCGATAAAGATAAATACCCTGATTTTGTGACCAACTTCAATACACCAGAACATAAGTTTAAGGCGTCTTTTGGAAATGATGAATTATTTAAAAATTTCGGATTTAATGTCGCTTACAGATTTAGTGATGATTATTATTGGGAAGCAACTTTTGGAAATGGTGTAGTACCTGAGTTTCATGTATTAGACGCACAAATTAGTCTTAAAGTTCCTAGTTTTAAATCAACTTTTAAAGTAGGTGGAACTAATCTTACTGGAAAAGAATACTTCACTGCATTTGGTACAGGAAACATTGGCTCAATGTATTATGTATCATGGACAATTAATAATCTATAAAAATGAAAAACAAAATCATGAATATTAAATATATATGGCTGTTTATTTTATTGATAGCATTTACAGCTTGTAACGATATAGAAGATGTTTTAGAAGATAACAATGTGAACACTTCTAATGAGATATTACCAGAATTAACATCAGGCTCAGCTGACTTTTCAAATTATGTAGCTTTAGGAAATTCTCTTACGGCAGGATTTACAGACAATGCTCTTTTTATAGCAGCTCAAGAAAACTCAATGCCAAATTTGTTATCTCAAAAATTTGCTTTAGTTGGTGGTGGCAGTTTTTCACAACCAATGATGAACGATAATATTGGTGGGCTTCTCTTTGGTGGAAATACAATGCCTAATGGTAGTTTTGGACCGAGACTTTATTTTAACGGGGCAGGTCCTGCTGTATTACCTGGAATGCCTACAACTGAAACATTTGCTCCTTCAAATGGACCATACAATAATATGGGTGTGCCTGGTGCGGCAAGTTTTCATTTATTATTTGATGGTTATGGAAACCCTAATTTTTTGGAAGCTGGTTTAGCTAATCCTTATTTTGTAAGAATGGCATCTGCTCAAAATGCTACGGTATTAGGAGATGCTTTAGCGCAATCGCCTACGTTTGTATCGCTTTGGATTGGAAATAATGATGTTTTAGGCTACGCAACATCTGGAGGCAGTACTGGAGCAATAACATCACAAGCAATGTTCGAGGGTTCCATAAACGCTATAGTAGGAGCTTTACAGCAAGCAGGAGTAAAAGGTGTCATGGCTAATATCCCAGATGTGACAAGTATACCATATTTCACTACAGTACCCTATAATCCAGTTCCATTAGATGCTGCTACAGCAGGTGCTTTAAATCAAGGTTATGCAGCTTATAATGGAGGACTTCAACAAGCTTTAGCTGTTTTAGGTCCATTAGGATTAATAACAGAAGATGAAGTAGCTAGACGTACAATATCATTTTCAGCAGGTGAAGGAAATGCTTTAGTAATAATAGATGAAAACTTAACTGATTTAGGAGCAATTAATCCTGCTTTCGCAGCTTTACCACAATATCGTCAGGCTACAGAAGAAGATTTATTTGTATTAACACTTTCATCACTTATTCCTCAAGGTTATGGTACTCAAATACCACTTGAAGATAAGTGGAGTTTAACACCTGAAGAACAAATGGAAATTAAATTAGCAACAGATAGTTTTAATGCTACATTAGCAGCTGCTGCAAGTCAAGCTGGATTTGCTTTCGTAGATGCAAATACCTTAATGCTACAATTAGCAGACGGAAGTTTCTCTTCTGGAGATTATACACCTACAGCTAGTCTAGTAACTGGTGGGTTATTTTCGCTTGATGGTGTACATCCTACTGCAAGAGGCTATGCTTTATTGGCTAATGAATTTATGAAAGCTATTGATGCTACTTATGGTTCAAACTTTGAAGCATCCGGAAATTTGCTTAATGTTGGTCAATACCCAACAAACTATTCACCACTTTTACAATAGAATATTAAATTTTATAAAATAATTAAAACCCAGAAGAATATTCTGGGTTTTTTTTATTTAACATACGATGTTATTGCTAAATACAGCCTAAAAAATTAAGAATTTTTTGAACTAAAAAATGTTTATTTTTTAATTAATTAATATATCTTTGCAGCGCGAAAATCCACATGATTTATCGTTAATTTAAGTAGAAATTAAATAAACCATTAAATAATGTCTAAAGTTACAGGTAAAGTTGCGCAAATTGTAGGAGCAGTTATCGATGTTGAATTTGCTGCTGGAACAGAACTTCCAAAGATTTATGATTCATTAGAAATTACAAGAGAAAACGGTTCGATTTTAGTATTAGAAGTACAATCTCATATTGGAGAAGATGCTGTTCGTACTATAGCAATGGACTCTTCAGACGGTTTAAGTAGAGGAACAGAAGTTGTTTCAACAGGTAATGCAATTCAAATGCCTGTTGGTGATAATATATATGGACGATTATTTAATGTTGTTGGAGACGCAATTGATGGAATAGGGAATTTACCTAAAGAAGGAAAAAACGGATTACCAATTCACAGACAAGCACCAAAGTTTGAAGATTTATCTACGTCTTCAGAAGTGCTTTTTACAGGTATTAAAGTAATAGACTTAATTGAGCCTTATGCTAAAGGTGGAAAGATTGGTTTATTTGGAGGTGCTGGAGTAGGTAAAACAGTATTAATTCAGGAGTTAATTAACAACATTGCAAAAGGGCATGGTGGACTTTCAGTATTCGCAGGAGTAGGTGAAAGAACTCGTGAAGGGAATGACTTACTTCGTGAAATGTTAGAATCTGGAATTATCAAATATGGTGATGATTTTATGCATTCTATGGAAGAAGGAGGATGGGATTTATCTAAAGTTGATAAAGCTGGTATGAAAGACTCTAAAGCAACTTTTGTTTTTGGACAAATGAATGAACCTCCTGGAGCTCGTGCAAGAGTAGCATTATCAGGGTTAACTATAGCAGAATATTTTAGAGATGGTGCTGGTGAAGCTCAAGGAAAAGATGTACTTTTCTTCGTTGATAATATCTTTAGATTTACTCAAGCAGGTTCTGAAGTATCTGCATT
>JABDPN010000069.1 GCA_013042715.1 Flavobacteriaceae bacterium
TTGCCAAAACATCTGTAGGAGAATGATAATGAGGTGTTACATTTTTTTCGTATAATCCTGTTATAATCTCACCATTATCTTCAAAAGGCATATAGTCTGAACCATACGCATAAGAAATTTCAGTATTTAAACTTGAATATAATTCAATGCAAGTTGCAAGTTCTTGAGTAGCTATATTTGATGCGGCATTATTAATAGTAGGAGACCCTTGATCTCTTTCGCAAACTATCGTATCATTTGTCTTACTACCATCACCACCAACTTCATCAATGTTAAAAACTAATTTAATATCTAAATTTTCAGGAATTACTGTGTTATCAACATAATAGTTACTACCAATTAAACCATATTCTTCACCACTAAAATGAATAAATTTTATTGAATATTCGGTATCAACATCTTTAAGTAGTCTTGCTAATTCCATAATTAAAACAGTTCCGCTACCATTATCATTTGTTCCTGGTCCATTAATAGTATCGAAATGACCATCAATTATTAAAAAGGTATTAGGATAAGTAGTTCCAGTTTTTGTTATTATTATATTGTTTGTAGTACCACCAGAATAGCTAAAAGGTTGCTCAACTATATCTGCATAACCCAAAGATTGATATCTAGCCTTAATCCATGCTTGTGTGTTGTTAAGAGCTGATGTACCTATAGTTTTTACTCCATAAGATTCAAATGTTGTTAAATCTGCTAATATGTTTGCTTGAGAAACATTGCTTACAATATCATTATAAAATGAATTGTAACTCTGTGCATTAATATTTAAAAGATTAAATATTAAAACAGTTGTTAAGATTTGGAGCAAATTTTTCATAACAATTAATTGCTTTCTGCTAAGTTATAATTTTCTATTTACATATAATTTCATTTTTAAAAATATTAACTTTAGCCAAAAATTAAACCTTAATGCAACAAATAACAAATTCTATTTTAATGGTGAGACCATCGAGTTTTAGAGCTAATGAACAAACAGCTGTAAATAATCATTATCAAAAAAACAGTTCTAATTTATCTCAAGAAACATTAGAACAAAAAGCTTTAAAAGAATTTGATGCTTTTGTGAAGAAACTCTGTGATGCAGGAATTAATGTTATTGTATTTGAAAGCAAAGATGGACTTGATACACCAGATTCACACTTTCCAAACAATTGGATTACATTTCATGAGAATGGAACGGTAGGTTTATATCCAATGTTTGCAGAAAATAGACGATTAGAAAGGCGTGAAGGTGTTATACTTTTATTAGAAGAAAAAGGATTTAATATTTCTAATATTGTAGATTACACATGCGCTGAAGAAGAACAAATATTTCTTGAAGGAACGGGAAGTTTAATATTAGATAGACAAAACAGAAAAGCTTATTGTGCACTTTCTGAACGTGCAGATGAAGACCTATTTATAGAGTTTTGCGAAGATTTTGAATATACACCTATAATTTTCACAGCAAATCAAACGGTTGATGGAAGTAGAAAACCTATTTATCATACCAATGTTATGATGTGTTTAGGTGAGCATTTTGCTGTAATATGTTTATCTTCTATAGACGATAAAAAGGAAAGAAAAAATGTTGTAAAGCATTTAAAAGAAGATAACAAAGAAATAATTGATATTTCAGAAGAACAAGTCACTAACTTCTCTGGGAATATGCTTCTTGTTAAAGGAAAAGATGATAAGCCAATTTTGGTGATGAGTACATCTGCATATAAAGCTTTAACACAAATACAAGTTAATCGATTAGAAAAGCATGCAAATATATTACATAGTCAACTAACTACTATTGAAGACTGTGGAGGTGGTAGTGCGCGATGTATGATGGCAGAAGTGTTTTTACCTAAAAGCCTAATAGTGTTATAACTAACTCTTTTTAGGAAGCTCAATATAGAACTTACTTCCTAAGTTTGGTTCGCTTTCAACCCAAATTTTTCCATTATTTAAATCTACAAGTTGTTTACAAATTGAGAGTCCTAGTCCTGTACCTTTTTCTTGGTCTGTACCTCGAGTAGTAAATCCTTCGTTTGAAAATAGTTTCTTTTGATTTTCTTCACTAATGCCAACTCCAGTATCTGCAACACAAATTAGTGATTTGTCATTTTTTTGTCTGTTTGTAACAGTAATTACATCGCCAACTCTGGAAAACTTTACAGCATTTGCTAATAGATTTTGAATTACAATTTCAATCATATTTCTATCGGCATAAACCATTTCTTTTACAGATTCATCAATTACAACAATACGCTTTTTTGCAACTTTTTCCTTAATTAAATTTAGTTTTTCTCTAATTACTTCTTTAATATCAAAAATTTCTGCTTTTGGGTCTAGGTTATCCATTTGTGATTTAGACCAACTTAAAAGATTAAGAAGTAGTGTAGAAGCATTATCAGCATTTTCACTAAGTTCAGGTAAAAGCTGTTTAAATTCACTTTTAGATATATCTTTATTATTTAATAAGTCAATAAATGATTTTATAGAACTAATGGAATCTTTTAAATCATGGGATACAATAGAAAATAGTCTATTTTTAACCTGATTCATATCTTCTAGGTTATTAAGCTTTTCTTTTAATTCTGCGTTTTCATTATCAGATTTAAAATTTGATATATACTTGAGTTTTCTTTTGTTACTTTTAGTTAAGAAAAACAAGGAAATCAATAATATGAAAACTAAGGCAAGTAGACCATAAATAAATAACTTAAGTTTTTTTATCTCTAAGTTAGTCTTATTTTCATCCTGTAAGGATTCAGAGACATTTTCATCATCTATTTTTGGTTTTTCTATTGAAGGTTCTTTTGGGATATTAGAAAAAAAGTTTTTATCTTTTTCTAAGTCAAGTCTAGTCTTTAATTCGTAATACTCGCTTTGTCTATTGAATGCTGCTTTATAATCAGAGTTTGCAGAATGTACTTTAATTAGTACTCTCAATGTTTCAAGTTTTAGTTCGTCATCATCAATTTGATTTATCAATTTATAAGCTTCATTTATTTGATAACTAGCTAATCTTGATTTATTTAGCTTTAAATTTAGTTCACTTAAATAAGTATATGATATTATTATTCCCTTCTTGTTATTTTGCTTTTTGTTAAGAGTAATAGCTTCTATAAGATATTTTGAAGCTAAAGTAAATTCATTAAATCTTAAATACTCTCTACCAATATTTGGTAATATCTCACATCTAAAGTTTTCATTTTCACTTAATTTAAGGAACGTTAGTGCATTTTCATAGTATTCTATTGATTTACGGTGTTCTTTTTTTATAGAATAAATATTTGCTATAGAAATTGTTGAGAAAATAATACCATCTATATTGTTTAGTTCTTTACTTATATCAAGTGATTTTTGATTGTAAAGAAGTGACTTTTCAATCTCATTAGTATTAAAATATGCCTCTGCAATCTTATTGTATAATTCACCAAGTTGTTTTTTTAAGTTATATTTCTTAAGGATTTCAATTGCTGATATTGATAAATCCAACCCTTTTGAATAATTACCCAATTCGAGATATAAAACCCCTAACTTTTGATATACATTTGCTAATCCAAGTGAGTCATTAGACTTAGAATAATAGTGCAACGATTTGTTGTAACTGCTAATTACATTCTTATAATCTTTATTCTTTAAATATATTTGAGCATTAAATAAATTTAAACTTGCTAATCCAGATATGTAATTTAAGTCTTTTGCAAGTTTCTCACTCTTATTAAGATATTGAATAGCTTTTACGTATTCCTTATTTTCTATTAGAGCATTTATTAATTTAATTGAAGTATCAACTTTAAGAGAATCTTGATCTTGAAAAGTTAATTGAATAGTAAGGCTGTCAATTTCTCTTGTTTGAGAAAAACCAGAGAGAAAGATAAAAGTTAATGCAGTTAATAAAACTAACTGTTTATGGTACATCTATATTATTTTGACGTTTAAAAACAGTACCCTTCAATTAACCTTGAGGGAAGGACAAAAGTACACAATAACAATAATACTATTGTTTGTTCACAACGTTTAGTAGGAAATTCAATTATTTGGGATTATTGAATTAATAGTATTACAAATTTATTAATTCTGTAGTTCTTACCTAATTAATAAGTTTTAATACCTATATATTAGTTGAACGGTATTAGTTTTTGGATAAAAAAGTTTAAATAAAAATGCATTAACAATTTAATAAATTATTAATGCATTTTTTAATTGATTTAAGTTTGGGGTTTTTTATTAAATAATTATCTTTTTTGAAATTATACCATTAGATGTTTTTAAGTTAATGATATAAATATTCGTTTTGTAATTAGTAGAAGGATTTAGTTTTATTCTGTTTGTTTTAATGTTTTGTATTTTGTTAACCAACTGACCAAAAACATTGTAAATAGCTAAATATTCAACATCATTAATTATATTTTGATTAAAAACAACCTCTTTGGAATCTCTAAGATATTTAATAGAAATGTCGTTTGTATTTATTTCATGATCTGTTAAAAATTGAGATGCATAATATTCTAATTCAAAATTATTATCACTAAAAGTAATGAAATATCTCTTTTCAAATTCTCCGGTATCAGTGTAATTTTCAAAATAAAACTCATTAATTCTACTATAAGAATTATATAAGCTATCATAGACATAAACATTAATATCTTCATTAAAGTTTTCTAAAGATGTTAATTCAATTTTAAAATTTCCAGGATTTGAAATATATAGACCCAATGGATAAAATTTAGAGTTATCAAAAGCACCAACACCTTGTATAACACATCTTATATCACCAATAATCCAATTTAAATCATCTGGGAAATCATCAATATTCATAGCGTCATAACCATAATTATAGTTGTCATTAGCTGCGTTATTAGGCGTAAATCCTAACAATAGGTGTCTTACAAATCCATTAGGAGTTTCAAAATCTAATCTTACTCTTTGAATATTTTGAGCAAAAGATTGCATTGAGATAGTAAGCAACAATAATAAGGTAATACCTTTAAGAGTAACTTTTTTCATGAGATTTGGGTTTTACGCTGAATATCAGTTAATTATAATATACAATATACGTAAAAACCTTAAAAAGGTCTATGAAATACTAATAAAATACGATGAAATGCATAATATTTTAACATTTATAATAAAAAAAGGAGCTATTACAGCCCCTTTTTTTAAGTTTTTATAAAGATTATTATTGTCTTATAATGACTTTTTTATTTGTTGTTTTACCATCAGAGCTCTTAACTTTAATTATATAACTACCATCTGAAA
>JABDPN010000072.1 GCA_013042715.1 Flavobacteriaceae bacterium
AATGGTGAAGCACGAAGAGCTTTAAAAGAGAATTCGGTTTCTGTCAATAAAGAAAAAGTAAAAGAAGATTATAAAATTTGTACTTCAGATTTAATAAATAACAAATATGTAGTGCTTAACAAAGGAAAAAGAAATACATATATTATAAAAGTTGTAAATTAGTCTTTCGTTTATGAAAGTTACCGAAGAACATAACCAACGCGTTGCAAAACTAAAATTTGGTTCAGTTTATCCTCATTACTTGACAAAAGTCGAAAAGAAAGGTAGAACTAAACAAGAACTACATCAGGTAATTGAATGGTTAACAGGTTTTGATGATTCAGAAATCAAGGAGTTAATAGAAGAGAAAGTAACGTTTCAGGAGTTTTTCGCAAAAGCTAATTTAAACCCTAAAGCACATCTTATTAAAGGTGTTATTTGTGGATATAGAATTGAAGAGATTGATAATCATCTAACCCAAAAGGCAAGGTATTTGGATAAATTAGTTGACGAACTTGCTAGAGGTCGTAAAATGGAAAAGATTTTGCGCAAATAATAATTCAGCAAAATCTTTTTTCAAACTAACTAACCAATCTTTCTTTATCATAGCATTTTTTACTATAACAATTCATTAGTCGAAAAGTTTTAGAAGTCCTTACAAATTTTTTATAAAACCATAAGATTACAGCCTCTAATATCTGCTTGGTCGAAACGTCCTAATACTTCAAAACTGTTATCTTGGTGAATTTTCCCTAAGTCTTGTGTAGCAATAAAGGAGCAGGAATTAACATTAGCTAAATCAATAACATTAATACCTCCAGATTTTTTGTTTTCAAGAATTTCTAAAGGATCTGTTGTACTACGAATTAAAACTTTCATCCAAGGTGGACAATTAAAAACACCTTCACCTTTTGAATACGCTTGCGATAATAATTCAGTCATACCATATTCACTATGGATATGAGAAACACCAAAACCTTGTTTAAGAATGTCATGAAGTTCAGATTTTACCAGTTCTTTTCGTTTACCTTTCATGCCACCAGTTTCGATGATAATCGTGTTTTTTAATTTAAACTGATGTAATTCAATTAAATCTAAAAGTGCAAATGATACGCCAATTAACAGTGTTTTTTGTCCTTTTGATTCTAATCGGATTAAAGTGTCCTTTAAGGTTTCAAGATTATCAAGATAAAAACCACTTTCAGGATTGTTAGATTTTTTTATTAAATCATTAACCATATAAACCAGAGAAGAATTATTACGTTCGAGATAAGATGGTAAAAGTGCTAAAATGGTATAATCTTCTATGTTTCCATAAAAATTACTAAAGCCGTTTAAAAAACTGGTTTCGTAGATAGATAAGTCCGAAATGTAATGTTTACTATTAACACTTCCAGTAGTACCACTACTTTCAAAAATCTTAGAAGTTATATTTTCTATTGATGTAACCTTATGAGTTTTAAAAAACTGAATAGGTAAAAATGGTATATCCTTTATTTCCTTAATATCACTAGAATGCTTATAAAGCAAATCACAAAACGAACGATATACAAGATTGTTCTCAAACTGAAATCTAAAAACATCTAATGCAACCGAATTAAATTGATCTTCGGTTTTAATATTAAATATGTCTTCAGTTTTAATCATTTTGTCACTTCGAGTGAAAATTGTGTTTACAATTTTAGTATCTAGAACAAAAGTATATAAAATAAAAGAGCGTTACCATTGGCAACGCTCTTTAAATTATTCTAAAATAAAACTACTTGATTACTAACTTCTTAGTAATAGTCGCTTCGTTTTGAGTTAATTTTACAATATATATTCCTGCATTTAATACAGAAACATTAAGTCTGTTATTAGAAACAGTATTGTTAATCACTTGTTTTCCTAGAATATCAAACACTTGTGCTTGAATTCCATCACTAGAATTAGAAATAATGTTTACATATCCAGTTGTTGTCGGGTTAGGATATAAATTAAATAATTGGTTATCAAAATCATTAATTGATAATGTAGTACCATCGTTTTTAGAATCAGGTGTAAATATTACAGGATTTGTAGTATGAGATAAATGTTGAATAAAAGCACCAGTAAAATCAGGTTCACGAGCTATCGATTGATTAGAACCACCTTCACTTCCATATGTGTATGCTACTACTTCAGAACCACTGCTATTTCTAACTGTTACAGTATCTCCACTATTATTTAACCCTACAGAGCCACTTGATGCCACTTGAGTTAAACCTGAGAATCCAGTAGGTGTTCCACCACCAAATACTGTTATGAAACTATTAGCAGGTAATATTGTAGAAGCTGGGAATGTGTGTCTTACAGAAGCAGCATCTTCTATTGTATATCCTGATATATCAAGAGGGGTTGAGCCAATATTAAATAATTCTACAAACTCATCATCGCTAAAATTAGCTGTTCCATCACCATTAGCATCGCCATTTGTAGAATCTGGATCAGCATGGATTTCATTAATAACTAAATCCATAGTTACAGGATCACATATTGCTGAAGGAACAGTTCCTGAAACAGTTGTACCATCACAATCTCCTCCATTAATTGTTAAATCCCAAGCATCACCTTCAGAAAGACCAGATAACGTTATTGTTCCATCAGCAACAGTTGTAGGATCATCTCCACCTATTGTTACGCCTTGTACAGTTGTAGATAAACTAGTTATGGTATTTTCAGAACCTGTGTAAGGAATTTCTACTATAACAGTATCATTATCATTTCCAGTAGTATTTGATTGACAATTGTAAGCTTCAGTTCCTAAGGCTAAATCACAAACTGCACAGTTTGATGCTGGTGGTGTTCCTAAAACAGGACAGTTGCCAAATGCTGCTAATTCAACATTAGTTAAATCCCAGTCAGAATAACCAGCATCATCAATATATTGTATACCAATAAAAACATCTGTTCCAGATGCTGCAGATAAATCAATACTGTAATTTCCTGATGTAGATAATGTTTGAACAGTTGTCCATGAAGATCCAGTTGGGCAATCCATATAAGAATCTGTATAAGCAACTACTAAATCGGTTTGTGTAAAATTCTCAGCTGCATCAAATATTAAACTTAGGTCAGTAACTCCTGTCATATCAAGTGGTCCTAAAATCAACCATGTTTCAACTGGTTCGTCACAACCACTTCCACAATATGCATTTACACTATAAGTTCCTCCAGTAAAACTCCACATGCCATTATTTGCAAAACCATTATTAGGAGTTACAGCTACAGTTTCAAATTGTTCTGGACCACCGCTTAAATCATAACATGTACTAGGTGTAGGGTCGCATTCAGCAGCTGGAATTGTACCAGAAACTGTAGTACCATCACAATTACCATCATTTATGGTTATATCCCAAGCTTCACTTTCTACTAAGCCAGTAATAGTAATTGTACCATCGGCAACTGTTGCTGGATCATCTCCTCCAACTGTTCCACCTTGAGCAGTAGTTGTTACACTAGTTATTGTTGAATCAGAACCTGTATAAGGAATTTCTACAGTTACAGTATCATTTCCATCTCCTATTGTATTTGATGTACATGTGTAGGTTGCAGTTCCCAGAGAAATACCACAAGGAGTACCTCCATAAGTAAATGTTCCTATAGGGAATACAGAAGCACATCCAGCATTAGTACCAGTGTCATCTACAAGATCGCACCCATCTAATGCGTTTGCACCACTAAAATCCCAATCAGCCGAGTTAAATGTCGTACTTGGTGATTGACTATCTTTACGATAAGCCCAACCATCAAGATAATCCCATGCAG